>CALXVX010000078.1 GCA_944392215.1 uncultured Alphaproteobacteria bacterium
CGTTTTATTAAAATCTTATCTTCCATCGTCTTCAGCATAATCATCATTATTGCCATCGGCGGATATTTTGCAGTTAGAAACTTTGATCTCAATAAATATAAGGTATATGCCGAAGAAATTGTGGAAAGGGAACTAGGGCGCAAGTTGAAGATTAACGGTGAGGCCAGTCTCGGTATCTCTTTGGTGCCAACCGTGATTATCAATGACGTGGCTTTGGCTAATCCCTCTTGGGCGCAAAATCCGCAGATGGTTACCCTGAAGCAGGCAGAGGTCAAATTTGCACTGCTTCCGCTTTTTAAAAAACAAATCGTGATTGATAAGGTTATATTGGTTGAGCCGGAAATCTTTTTGGAAAAATCTAATGACGGGCAGGTAAACTGGGAATTTTCCGCTTTGTCTGCCAAGGCCAACAAGGCGGCGGCTTCTGCAAAAGTTTCGGCAGCGCTGGCAGAAAATAAAACCGTGCAGACTTCTTCTGCCGTGGCGATGGCCGGGTTTGCTGCCAAAAACGTTTCTATCCGCAATGGTAAGGTCGAATATTATGACGCTAAAGCTAACCAGCTGACAAACTTGGTTATTAATGATATTTCTTTGAGTGTTCCAAGCTATACCGACCAGATTGCTCTTAGTTTTGATGTCTTGTATAATCAAGAGGAAATCAACGGGCAGGCAGAGCTTGGTTCTTTGGCGCAACTTATGGAGGGTAAAGAGCCTTTTCCTTTCTTGTTGACAACTAAGGCCATGGGAATATCTGCCGAGCTCAACGGAAGCGTGGCCGATGTGATGTCGGCACCGCGTTACGCCGTGGAGGCAAATATCTATAATCCTGCAGGAAATTTTGATGCGCCGGAAACAACTCTTAAGACTAGAATCGACGGAGATACAAAGGAGCTTAGTGCTAAGATTGAGACGCTAAACATAGTTAACAATATTATTTCCGGTACGGCTTCCGTTCGTTGGGACAGTAAGGTCCCGCAGATTGTGGCTGATTTGCAGAGCCAGGCAATTAATTTGCAGAGCTTTAACCAAAACAGTAATTTCGCTTTTCAAATGCCTTCTCTCATCAGCGAGGCGCAGGCGCTGGAAAGTGTGCCCAACACACCAATCCCTTATGAACTTTTGTACAGCGCAGATGCCAATCTTAAGTTGGCAGTGGGGCAGTTATCAATTGCTCCGGGAATGGTCGCCGATAATGTTAAGATGGATGCGGTCTTAAAAAGTGGACGTTTGGCGGTTAAGCCTTTGGAATTTGATTTTGGCGGCGGCAATATCAATGCCGATTTGACGGTTGATGCCAATGCCAAGAGTGTGGCACTCAAGGCCAGCAGCAAGAATATGTTGCTGCAGAATTTGCATAAGGAATTTATGGTTAGCGGCAGTGGCGATTTTGGAATTAAGAGCGGGGGTAATCTTGATTTGGATATTAACCTGTCCGGCAGTGGTACAACTTATCGTCAATTGGCTCAGAATCTTAAAGGACAGGTTATCGGTATTGTCGATAAATCCGTTATTCAGACAGGCGGATTGCAGTTTATCGGCGGAAATTTTGTGACCCAACTGCTTGCGGCCCTGGGAATCGATACCTCCAGAAGCACGGATATGGATCTGACCTGTGCGGTTGTGCGGGCTGATTTGGGAGGTGGAAAAGCAAAATTCCCCAAGGGAATTGCTCTGGATTCCAAACAGTTGACAATTGTTAGTGATGGAAACATCAACTTGGTTAATGATGACATTGCCTTTACGATTGAGCCTTCGTTTAATAAATTGGCAAACGGCAATATTACCCAAGCTTTGGCTTCGTTTATTAAAGTCGTTGGGACTCTTGAGCAGCCGCAAATCAGGCTTGATGATGAGCAAGCCTTAAAGACGGTTGTCGGCGTGGTGGCAACTGGAGGTGTTGCGTATTTGGGCTCTCAGGTTATGTTAAACGGCAGTGGGGCTCCTTGTTATACGGCTCTGGAGGGAACGCCTTATGCCTCGCGTTTTCCCAAACCAACAGGAGTGAGGGCAACAACGCAAGATGTTTATAATGATGCTACTAAACAGATTAAAGACAGTGTCAAAGGCAGTGTTAAAGATTTGAAAAACACAGCTAAAGATTTGTTGGATGCTTTTAGGGGATTTTAAGCTGAGGACTAAATTTGATGACTTTGGAAAAACTTAAGCAAGCAACAGAGGAAATTGCTCAATATCGGCAAGATATTATTAAGCGTCTGCTACAATATGCCGGAACGGATTTGCTCTTGTTTTGGGGAACAAATAAAGATTTGGTGGCCAAACAAGAAAAGCTTTGGCAACCTCTGTTGGAGTGGGCAAAGGAGGAATTTCAGACCCAGTTTGTGAAGACTCAGCAGCTTGATGTTCCCATTCAAGATAAACAAACCGGGGTGAGGTTGAAACTTTTTCTGGAAAGTTTGAGTGATAAAGAATTGGCCGCCTATTATTTGGCCGCGCTTAATATGCGTTCGGTTTTATTGGCTGCCGCCTTGGTTAAGGGAAGAATTACCGCCAAACAAGCATTTGAGGCTGCCTATTTGGAAGAGCTGTACCAAGCGGAAGTGTGGGGCAGTGATGACGAGGCCGAGGCTAAACGCCAAGAGCGGTTGCAAGAGCTTTGTGATATTGAGAAGTTTTTGCATTCATGAAAGAAGTTTATATCAAAATTAAAGGCCGCGTTCAGGGAATTGGGTTTCGTTATTGGGCTGTTAATAAAGCCAAGGAAATCGGGGGAATATCTGGTTGGGTGCACAATGCTGCCGATGGTAGTGTCGAAATTTTGATGAGTGGTGGGGAAAATGAGATTGATGATATGATTTTGGCCTGCCATCATGGTCCTTCTTTGGCCAGAGTTGATAGCGTGGAATTTGTTGTTGGGCGTCGTTCTTCTTTTCTGCCTCCAATTGAAGAAGGGGTGTTTAAGCGAGCTTAAAAGACAAAAAGCAGAGATTAAATCTCTGCTTTTTGCTTTAGTTGCTCAAATTCTTCTTTTTTGTGGTCAAGCATTATTCGTTGCTCACCTTCAAGCGGAACAAATTTGCGGGCAATGACATATTGGGGCAGAAGTTTTTTTACCTCTTCTATGTGCATATTCCAAGAATCCGGACGGATGCGAATCTTTTTATCTTGTCCGGCTGAGACCTTATGAGTGATTTCTCCGCTTGAGGCATCTTCAAACTCATTTAAGGTCAGGCGCAAATTCTTTAATCCGCCGGGGATTAAAAACTCTATAAAGTCACCGCTGTTAATATAGTTACGAACCTCAAAAATAGCATCATCTCCCTGCCATTCAACAATGGAGCCGGCAAAGAGCCAGTCTCCCAGCGTGCGGGTGTATTCGTAGTTTTGGCTGAGGTTGGTCAATTTGCCATCGTGAAAGCCAAGGCAATATCCGCGGTTTTGCAGAGTGTATAAATCCGGCATATATTTCTTTTCATCCCAAGATTTTGGATCTTTATACCAATCATCAATTGCTTGGCGGTAGGTTCTGGCAACAATGGCTGCATAGTATTCAGTTTTGTTGCGGCCCTCAACTTTTAGCGAATCCATACCGATGCTTAAGAGATCCGGCAGGCGCGGGAGCAAGCACATGTCCTTTGAGTTTAAGATATAGCCACCGTGTTCGTCTTCTACTATCTCGTAGTATTCTCCGGGGCGGAACTCTTCTTCAAGAGCAAATTCAAAAGCGTCTTTATTCTTATCATTTATTTCTATGGCTCTTATGGTTCCGTCTTTTAGGCGAATATGCAGTTTATAATGCCAGCGGCAGCAGTGGGCACATTTGCCTTGGTTGGCGCTTCTGTCTGCCAGATAGTTGGAAATCAGGCAGCGGCCGGAATATGACATACACATGGCGCCATGCATGAAACACTCAAGCAAAATATCAGGGCAATCTGCGCGAATTTGTTTCATTTCCTCAAAAGTTACTTCGCGCCCCAAAACACAAAGTTTGGCGCCTTGGCTCTGCCAAAATTTGACTGCGAGGCTTGAACATACGTTTGCTTGAGTGGAGACAAATAAGTTTAACTCAGGAGCATGTTCTCTTACAAAACTAAAAACGCCGGGGTCCGCAACTAAAACACCGTCTGGCCCAAGTTCTCGCAGGGTTTCTACAAAGGTTGGAAGTTTTTCGGCATCGCGGTTATGCATAAACAGATTAAGGGTCAGGTAAATCTTTTTACCATGCGCGTGGACGTATTCTATCCCCTCTTTGAGCTCTTCCATGGTGAATTTGCTTTGCGCACGCAAGCACAGATCCGGCGTGCCGGCATAGACGGCATCGGCCCCATATAAAATGGCGGTCTTTAGTTTTACAAGAGAGCCGGCTGGTAATAAAAGTTCTGCTCGTTCTAACATCTGCTTACTCCTTTATGGTTACTTTGGAGGTATAGGCATCCATGCGGCCAAGAGGGGTGTCTTCAACCATAACTCGGGCAATGTAGGGCTTGCCTTTTTCTTCTAAAATCCAAAAGTAAATCGGACGCTCGGAGGTGAGCTCCCACAGTAGGTCATCATCTTTGGAATTTAGTTTATCTATATACATTGAGCATTTGGCAGCCAAGCCTTGAGCCGGGCTATATTCATTGGCGATGATTTCTTCTTTTCCTTCATCTTTAAAAATTACATCATAGCGGCGTTTGCCATCAAATACTTGCATGCGAGAATCGCAAAATTTTACCTCGTTGTACTGTTTGGCCAGCTCGGCAAAGACTGTTTGCAAATCTGTTGTGTCTTTATTATCGGGGCTGTCTTCGATGGCAACTTTTTTTTCTTTATCGTTTTTTGTGCTGATGCGATAAACCGGGATACCTTCTTCATTGTAAATCAGCTCTTTGGTGCGACGGTTAAAACGGGTTTTAGAGCTGTAGTGATAATTGTTGGTTTCCAGCGTATTTCCTTTGATTTTGCCGGAGGTGAAGTAATCAGCCTTGAACGGGTATAGGGTATCAAACAATCCTGCAGTGCGGACTGTCGATTTTACTTCATATGTTTTGGGAGCTAAGGCATAGGTAAAACTGGTTCGAGAAGCATCAAACGGGCCTAGGATAACTGTGAAGTCGTGTTGTACACTGGCTGACCAAGCGGGTTGACAGAGTATAAATAAAGTTGATAAATAAAGAGCTATTTTTTTCATTACTTTTATTCTTTCTTAAAAATTTGCCGATACAATAGCATAAAAATTTATAATTTAAAGGGGTTTAATGATGAATAAAAAAGTTTTGGTTTTAATAGGGGGATTTTCCGCCGAAAGAGAAGTTAGTCTTAGTTCTGGAGATGATATTGTCAAAGCTCTAAAATCTAAGGGGTATGAAGTTATTGTTCATGATTTGACAGATGTTTGGAAATTAATTGATGTTATCAAAAAAGAAAAACCTGATGTTGTGTTCAATGGTTTGTACGGAAACTGGGGCGAAGATGGAGAAATCCAGGGAATGCTTGATTTGATGCAAATTCCTTATACTCATTCTGGACTGAAAGCTTCTGCTATAGGAATGGATAAATATATTACCAAAATGGTGGCTAAAAGTTGCGGAATTCGTGTGGCCCCCAGCCAGAAAATGACAGCCCGTGATTTGTTGCAAAATGGAACGGTTATTCCCGTGCCCTTTGTCGTTAAGCCTGTTTGCGATGGTTCAAGTGTTGGTGTATTTATTGTGAACAGTCAAGAGGATTTGTTGAAGGTTAAGTATAAGGATTTGGATAAAGATATTTTGGTTGAAAAGTATATTCCCGGGCATGAACTGACAGTTATGTGCTTGGAAGAAAAGGCCTATGTGGTTACTGAATTGAAGGCTGGGGAAGATTTCTATGATTATAAGGCCAAATATACGGCAGGAGTGACGACCCATGTGTTGCCGGCCGAAATTCCTTATGAAATATCTGAAATTTGTAAGGCTTATGCTGAAAAATTGCATCAACGTTTGGGATGTAATACGGTTTCAAGGGTGGATTTGCGTTATAATCCAGAAGACGGTGTCGTCTTATTGGAAATTAATACTAATCCGGGGATGACTTCGCTGTCTTTGGTGCCTGAACAAGCAAAGTATGCCGGGATTAGTTATGAAGACCTGTGTGAAAAGCTTGTCGAAAATGCAAAATGTAGAAAACTTTGAAAAATGGAAGTCGTTTCAGAAAAATCCGGTGGTGGTGGTTGCCGGACCGACTGCTTCGGGTAAGTCTGGGTTGGCTATTGAGTTGGCTTTACGCTATGATGGAGAGGTTGTTAATGCTGATTCAATGCAGGTCTACGCCGGTACTTCCATTATTTCAGCGGCGCCATCAGCGGCAGAAAAAAAACTGGTGCCTCATCATCTCTATGAAATATATCCGCCACAGAAAAATGGTACGGTAGTGGATTGGCTTAAACTTGCGGTTCAAACTATTCGTGAAATTTGGCAAAGAGGCAAACTCCCGATTGTGGTCGGGGGAACAGGTATGTATATAGATAATCTGATTAACGGGACCACACCAATCCCGGAGCCAACACCTGAAGTTAGAAAACAAGTTTCAGAAATGAAAAATGCTTATGAGTGGCTGATTGAAAACGATGGAGCGGCGGCTTCCATGCTCAATGCCAATGATAAAAGCAGAGTGAAAAGAGCGGCCGAAATCTTTTTGCAAACAGGGCAATCTATTGCCGAATGGTACCGAAAACCAATGGTCAAACGCTTGCCGGAGGCGTCTTTTTGGGTAATCAAATTTCTTCCTCCAGCAAAAGAACTCGATGAGCGGTGTTTTTTGCGTTTTGATAAGATGATGGAAGCCGGTGCTTTAGATGAGGTTAGAAAACTTGATACCCTCCATCTGCCAAACCATCTTCCGGCAATGAAAATGCTCGGTGTGCCGGAATTGTCTGCTTATTTGCACGGGAATTTGAGCCTCGAAGAGGCTGTTAATTTGGCCAAACTCCATACCCGCCAATATGCCAAGCGCCAAAGAACATGGTTTAGAAATAAGTTGAATGCAGATGAAATAATTGATAGAATAGTTTAGAGGGATGAGTGGTTGCGGAGGAATAAATGGTTAATTGGCATGATAAGATGAAAGCTCGTTATGGTTCAAATTGTGAACAGCATTTGAAATATTGGAATGGAACCATGACGCAAGAACGTAAAGATGAGTTGGCTAAGCAAGGGTACGCGTATATTAATCTAAATTTAGAAAAATTGTTGGCTCGCGGGTATCGGGTTGTTAAGAGCAGTGCCTTTACTCCCAAAGGTGTCTATGATAAGCACAGTCCAACGAGTGATAGGAAAGATCTTAGCGCTGATACTATGTTCTTCGAACAACAATTTGATTTTCAGGAATTTAAGTCTCTTTACGATAAATATGGGCGTTATGAAAATAATTTCCCTATTTATTTTGATACAGAGGAAGCTTTTAAGGCTTATGCCGCCAAAAGTGATATTTTTGTTGTAGAGGATGTGTCCACTAATCAACCGGTTGGTTTTGCAACATTCCAGTTGATAGAAAAAGGAACTTCGGATGCAAAGAGTATGGAAGCAGATGGAATCAAGGTCAATGATAAATTGGTTTATAATGATACGATAGCTCTTTCTGCAGAACTGCAGGGAAAAGGTTTGGGAAAGCTGCTTACAAATGTGCTGGACTGTTATTATGTGCAGAATTTTGGTGCGGAAAATGATTATGCTCTTTGTACCGGGGAAATTAATACAAATGATGAAAATGCTTTGTCGAAAGGCTTTCATGAGTTGCGGGGGTATGGAGATTGGGTCGAAGGATCTGGTAAAATGAAAAAGTGGCTGGATCGTTGGAAAAAAGATGAGATAGGAAAAAGAGGTCCTTTGATTCAACCTTCCTTTATGAAAAGCTCTTACGCCAAATAAAAAATGATTCTTTGGGGTGTTAACAATGTAATTTGTTGTTGCACTGGAATGTATATCGTTATAAAAATCAATTAATAAATCAGTTTATATAAAAAACGGAGATAAATTAATGTTGTCAAAATTAATGGGGTGGCTGTCTGCTGATATGGCTATCGATTTGGGTACTGCCAATACCCTTGTCTATGTTAAGGGTAAAGGTATTGTCTTGAATGAGCCTTCAGTGGTGGCAATTGAAGAGTATCGCGGCAAAAAACAGGTTTTGGCCGTTGGTAATGAGGCTAAACAAATGCTCGGACGTACGCCGGGGAATATTCATGCCATTCGTCCTTTGCGAGATGGCGTTATTGCCGATTTTGAGATTGCCGAGGAGATGATTAAGTACTTTATCCGTAAGGTACATAATCGTCGTACATTTGCCTCTCCGATGGTTATCGTTTGCGTGCCTTCTGGTTCTACAGCCGTTGAGAGAAGAGCTATTCAGGAATCGGCCGAGGCCGCCGGTGCGCGTAAAGTATGGCTGATTGAAGAGCCTATGGCTGCTGCAATCGGTGCTGATTTGCCCGTGACTGAGCCGACTGGTTCTATGGTGGTTGATATCGGTGGCGGTACCACGGAGGTTGCCGTTTTGTCTTTGGGCGGTATTGTTTATGCCCGCTCTGTTCGTGTCGGTGGCGATAAGATGGATGCCGCTATTATCTCTTATATACGCCGTAATCACAATCTATTGGTTGGTGAGGGAAGTGCCGAGAGAATCAAAAAAGAAATCGGTTCTGCTTGTCCGCCGGAGAAAGGAGATGGGCGTACCTTTGAAATTAAAGGGCGCGATTTGATGAATGGTGTGCCCAAGGAAATTGTTATTTCTGAGCGCCAAGTGGCAGAAAGTTTGGCTGAACCGGTTGCTCAAATTGTTGAGGCTGTTAAGGTTGCTTTGGAATATACTGCGCCTGAGCTGGCGGCCGATATCGTTGATAAGGGTATCGTTTTAACCGGTGGTGGTGCGTTGCTGACAAATTTGGACCAGGTGTTGCGCAATGCGACAGGTTTGCCGGTGTCTATTGCCGAAGATCCTTTGGCTTGCGTGGTTAAAGGTACCGGAAGAGCTCTGGAGGATATTGACAGACTCAAAACAATTCTTTCTACCATGTATTAGAAGGAAGATTTGCAATCAGGAGGTGTTTGGAGCGGTTTTTCGAGCTAGCCAAACGCCTCCTTTGTAGCTTGTAAAAGGCAAAACGAAACTTTATCGGGTTTTTGGGATGAAACGGCGTAGAAGTTTATTTTTACATCTTAGTCATATCAGGTTACTAGCCAAAAAATTTGCGCTGGTAATTTTGTTTCTAACGGCGTTCATTTTGATGCTTATTAATAAAACTGATACGGTTATTATTGATAAAACTTCCAGTGTGGCTACGGATATGGTTTCTCCGTTGATCGATGTTTTGGTCATTCCTGCAAAAATGGTGGCCAAAGGTTATGATTATTTTAAAGACTTAAAACAAATTCATCAGGACAATATACGCTTGAGAGAAGAAAATCGTCGTTTGCAGATGGTCTATGATCGATTTAGGGCCCTGGAGGTTGAAAATAAACTTTTAAGTAACTTATTAAACTATGTAACTCCTCCTCGTTCCGATTTTGTTACGGCTAGAGTGATTGCTGAAGAGGGTGATGCTTTTTCTCACTCGATGATTGCTTATATCGGCAATGAGAATGTGAAAAAAGGGCAGGTCGCTCTCTCTGATAGGGGGGTGATTGGCCGTGTTGACAAAGTTGGACAGCGCTATGTCAAGATTATTTTGATTACCGATATTAACTCCAAAATTCCGGTGATGGTGGAAAAAAGTAGAATTAGGGGAATTCTTTCGGGTGATAACTCTACTATGCCAAAACTTATTTTTATTCCGTTGGATGCTAAGGTTAATGTTGGTGACAGAATCGTAACTTCTGGTGTGGCAGGCGTCTTTCCTGCCGGACTTCCGATTGGTAAGGTTATCAAAGTTTCTAAAAATGAGATTGTGGTGAAACCTTTTAGCAGTTTGGAACAATTGGAATATATCAGACTGGTTGATTACGGCTTGGAAGGAATTTTGGATAATACGCGAGAAACATTCCAGGAAGACAAGTAATGGCTAAGGAGTTGGATGAAAATATCTCTTCTGTCTTTCAGCGTCTACTGCCTTTTATGGTTTCGGCGCTGTTGCTTTTGTTTTCTTATGTGCCGTTTGATTTTATGTTTTTGAATAGTATTCGGCCGGCAATGGGTATGATTTGTGTCTATTTTTGGTTGCAGCATCGGCCTGATTTATTTAATTTAGGCTCAGTCTTTTGTTTGGGCGTGCTTGATGATGTGGTGACATCTTCTCCTTTGGGGTCTAATATTTTTGAATTGTTACTGATGTATGTTTTGGTTAATAATACTTCAAGGTTTCTTAATGCCAAGCCATTTGTTGTGTTATGGTATGGGTTTGCTTTGTTGGCGTTGGTGACGATGTTGAGCCGATGGTTAATTGTTTCTGTTTATTATAGCCAGTTTTTACCCCTTTCCATGTTGGCCTTTAGTTATATGGTAACAATCGCTGTTTACCCGCTAATTTCGTTGTTGTTGGCATTCGTGCAAAATAGTTTTATTCAGGATGATGAGTAATGAACCGTGATAATGATAAAGGAAAAGTGCTTATCAACCGCTCTCTTATTCTTGGTGGGGTGGAGCTTTTCTTGTTGTTGTGTCTCATCTTCAGACTATATTATTTGCAGGTTTATCAGGCAGATAAGTATAAAACTTTGGCCGATGAAAACCGAATATCAACCCGCTTGTTGGTGCCTCCCAGAGGAGTGATATACGATCGGCATGGTGTGATGCTGGCAACGAACCGACAGAACTTTCAGGTTATGATTGTGGCTGAGCAAACAACAAATGTTCAGGAAACTTTGGATGCTTTGAAAAAGATTATGCCTATTTCTGAAGCAGAAGAAGAAAGAGTGAAAAAGGATCTTAAGAAAAACAGAAGTTTTGTGCCAATTAAGATTAAGGACAATCTTTCTTGGGAAGAGGTTTCTAAGATTCAGCTCAATGCACCTGATTTGCCTGGCATTATTATTGATGAGGGGCTTAGCCGTTATTATCCTTATGGTGAAAAAACAGCTCATGTTATTGGTTATGTTTCTTCTGTTTCAGAAACTGATGTTAAGGATGATCCTTTGTTGGAAGTGCCCGGATTTAAAATTGGTAAGGCTGGAATTGAAAAACTTTATGAGAAAAAACTGCGCGGACGTGGTGGTAACTTAAAGTTGGAAGTAAATGCTTTTGGCCGCGTTATGAAGGAAATTGAAAGGATTGATGGTATTCCTGGCGAGAGGATCGATTTGAGTATTGATGCAAGACTGCAAAACAAGGCCTATGAACTGTTTGGAGAAGAGAGCGGTGCTGCGATCATGCTTGATGTTAACAACGGTGAAATTTTGGCATTTGTTTCGGTGCCGGCTTATGATCCAAATCTGTTGACACAGGGGCTTTCGGCCAAAGAATGGAGTGAGCTGAATAAAAATGAACGCAAGCCTCTAATGAATAAGGCGTTGGCCGGGCAGTATTCGCCGGGTTCAACGTTTAAAATGATTGTAGCTCTGGCGGCTTTGGAAAGCGGGGTAATTACTCCGCAGACGAGATCTTTTTGTGCAGGGCGAATGTTTTTGGGAGATCATGCTTTTCACTGTTGGAAGCACAACGGACACGGGTATCTTGATGTCGTGCAGGCTCTGCAACATTCTTGTGATATCTTCTTTTATGAAACAGCTCAAAAACTTGGTATTAACAGAATTGCTGAGATGGCTCGTAAGTTTGGTTTGGGGCGGAAAGTCGATGTCGGATTGGAAAATGAAAAGGAAGGCCTTATTCCAGATACGGAATGGAAACTTAGACGTTTTGGCGAACCTTGGCAACAGGGCGAAAGTCTGATATCTGGTATCGGACAGGGTTATATTTTGACAACGCCGATACAACTTGCCACCATGACGGCTCGTATCGCTAATGGCGGTTATGAGGTTGTCCCAACTTTTACTAAAAAAGACAAGGGGTCTCCTTTGAACTTTAAAAAGATGCCGATTAACTCTTCTTATATCTCTCTTGTTAAACAGGGAATGTATGATGTGGTTAATGCTCCGGGTGGTACCGCGCTTGGTTCCAGGTTTGATTTTCATGGTTTGAAAATGGCCGGCAAGACAGGAACCACCCAGGTGCGTCGTATCACCATGAAGGAGCGCCAAACAGGTATTATCAGACAAGAAGATTTGCCTTGGAAATACAGAAATCATGCTTTGTTTGTGGGGTATGCTCCACACGATAATCCACGTTATGCCGTGGCGGTGTTGGTGGAGCATGGGCGTGGCGGTTCTGCCGTGGCAGCGCCTATCGGCAGCAAACTTTTGCTCGAGGCTTTGAAACTTGATGCAACTTCTCAACCGGTGGAATAAACAAAATGTATAAATTTTATGAAACAAGTCTTAAAAGTCAGCCGCCAACCATGCGGGAAAAATTTCAAAACATAAGCTTCTCTTTTGTGTTGTTGTTGTGTATTCTGGCCGGAATTGGCGTGGTGATGCTTTATTCGGCGGCAAATGGCAGCTGGAGCCCGTGGGCATTGAATCAGCTGATGCGTTTTGGGCTTGGTTTTGCGGTGATGATGGTTTTGGCTTTTATCGATGTCAGAATCTTTATGCGCTATGCCTATTTGTTTTATTTTGTTTCGTTGGTGTTGCTGATTATTGTTGAGGTTGAGGGGCATATCGGTATGGGTGCCCAGCGTTGGATTAACCTGGGATTTATGAAGTTGCAACCGTCTGAGCTGATGAAGATTGCCTTGGTCTTGGCGTTGGCCAGATATTTTCACTCTTCTTCTTTGCAGAGTATTGAAACCACCAAAGGCCTGATTACTCCGGCATTGATGGTTTTGTTTCCGGCATTTTTAGTGATGACACAGCCAGATTTGGGAACGGCGCTGATGCTTATTTTTTCTGCCGGGGCAATCTTTTTTGCCGTTGGTGTGCAGATGTGGAAATTTGGCGTTTTGCTTTTGGGTGCGCTTATTTTGATGCCGATTGCATGGAATTTTTTGCATGAATATCAGCAAAACCGTGTTTTGACATTTTTGGATCCCGAGAGAGATCCGTTGGGGGCCGGCTACCATATTATTCAATCTAAAATTGCTTTGGGTTCCGGCGGCGTGTTTGGCAAGGGTTTTTTGAAGGGAACACAGAGCCACCTCAACTTTTTGCCGGAGAAGCACACAGACTTTATCTTCACGATGTTGTCTGAGGAATTTGGGATGATTGGGGCAATCTTTGTCGTCATCATAAACGTTTTAATCATCGCTTATTGTTTTGCTTTTGCGCTGCGCAGTACCAGTTATTTCGGCAAGTTAGCGGCAATTGGCTTAGCTACCAACTTTTTCTTGTATGTTATGATTAATATTTCAATGGTATTGGGGCTTATTCCGGTTGTGGGAATTCCGTTGCCGCTGATTTCTTATGGCGGTACGGTTATCCTTTCGGTGATGGCCGGTTTCGGAATTATTCTCTCGGTGAATGTTAATAGGAATGTTAATATAGGCAAAGACTAGAAGCCGTTTTGCGGACATCTAATACAGAAACTGCAGGTCAAAAGTGTCCTCACGTACTTCTTTGTACGCTCCGGTACTTTTGCCTTGGTTTCTTATTATATGTCGCGCATAATGGCTTCTAATGTGGGGGAAGAAAGTTCGTCTGGAGGTTTTCTAAAGCGATTTTGTGCGGTCTCGGAAAATTCATGTACGCCTATTCCTTCGGCATCTAGCTTCGCTGCGGCATGCAGTAGCTGCCTAGCTTAGGCAAGATGTTCCGAAGAGCTTGCAGACAAAATTGATATCAACATATCAATTTTACTTAGCGCTTATTAAAATTTTCCTCTCCTTCAAAATCACTTTATAAATTCCACCAGCCAAACTTTCTGTTGGTTAGGGTACTGCCAACCAGCACCCCGACCAGCGGGAGTGGTGCGAGTTATAGTTTGGTTACGCCCCTGCCGGATTCAGCAGAGTGCTAAGAGGTGTGTCATCTTGCATATCGTTTAAGAGATTTTGCAGAGTTTTGTTCTGCAGGGCGCGCCAGAGTTTGTGTTGGGTTTGGGGTGGCAGATTTTCCCACTGGCCTTCTAAGTGATAAAGTTGGCAAATCAGGTAGCGCAGTTTTTTATGAGTGAGGCTGGTGTTGGAAGGAATGTCGTTGTAAAAAGTTTGAGTTTCAGTCATTTTTTCTCACTCCTTGTTTTGTTAAAACAAAACCACCTTGATTAAAAATCAAGGTGGGGAGTTCGAAACTGTTACAGCACAGTCCGGGTTCTTCGTGCATAGCCTTATTCCCCCGGCTCCCCAAAAGAGGAGTTTTTTTGCTGTAAAGGAGTTTCGATACTCCACAGACGCAACTCGCGTCTGCAGTGGTGATATTAGAGCAGAAAAATTAAAATGCAATTAAAATTAAAATCTTCTTCAAATGAAGAGGCTTTTAATGGCTTATATATCTGACTTTTTTGTTCAGATTTAACCTATTTTGCTTTCAGGGGTTAGCTGTTCGCCGCTTTGGGCATAGGCATCTACTGCGCGCGCCGCTTTCTTTGAAAGTGCGATACAGCCGGGGCCTGATACACAGCCGCCTTCACAGCACATTACCTCAAGCATGTTGTTCTCTCCGCCTTTGGTGGCATAGCGCTTGAGGAGTTTGATGTTCTCTTTGGTGAGGCCGTCTATCTTCTCCGTGCGAATCTCTACCTTGTTGCCAACCAGGCTGGCAACGGCTCCCGCCACGCCGCCGGTGACCGGAAATTGGCGGCCTTGCGCGTGTGAAACCTTGCTGAATGCTTCCTCTTCACATTCATCAACATTGATGCCGGAAGCTACCAACATGGCGCCTAGCTCTTCAAAGGTCAAAACATAGTCTACGTTCTTGTCCCACTCGGCCTCGGCTCTCTTGGCAAGGCACGGCCCTACAAATACTGATATGCAGTCAGGGTAGTCTTGTTTGACCAACTCCGCTGTGTAGTACATCGGTGTTTTGGTGTCTGAAACATAAGGCTTAATCTCAGGAATGTGAACCTGAGCCGCTCTGAAGTATGCCGGGCAGCAAGAGGTGGTCATGAATGGCTTGCCTTCTTCCATCCGCTCTATAAATTCTGCTGCCTCTTTTTGAGTGGTGATGTCTGCTCCAACCGCAACCTCAATCACATCACTGAAACCAAATTTTTTCAGTGCACCAACCAGGTTCTGCAAAGAACCGGGAAATTGTCCAGAAATGGCAGGTGCCAACATGGCTATTACTTTTTTGTCTGTCTCTTTGACCTCGCGCATAACATCTATCATCTGCGAGCGCTCTACAATTGCACCAAACGGGCAAGAGGCTAAGCAACGTCCGCAGGAAATGCATTTCTCTACATCTATGTGCTCTTTGCCTTTCTCATCTTTGGTGATGGCGCCGACCGGGCAGGCCTCTTCACAAGGGACCGGAATTTTTACAACTGAATGGTATGGGCACACCTCAAAACACTTGCCGCAGTTGACACATTTGTCAGGGTCTATATGTGCACGACCATTGACAATAGAAATGGCCTCCTTAGGGCAGTTAAGCCGGCATGGCTGCGCAAAGCATCCGCGGCAGACATTGGTTATGACATATTGTGATTTTACACAGGCCGAGCATGCAATATCTATGACTGATAATTTGTTTTTGGGCGCATGCGTGCGCTCTAAGGCTTGTTCGCCATACTCTTTGAGCGTTGTTAATTCATCGGTTTCTTCTTCCGGGCAGTGGCCAAGGCCTGCCATGCAGCGATATTTTAATACCGCACGATCTTTATAAACACAGCAGCGGCTAACTTCACCGTCTTTGGGGCGCAATTCCAGCGGAATCCTGTCTGCCTCGGCAAATTTGTCTTCCAGATAACTTTGTGCCAATTTTATGAGAATCTTGGTTCTCATCAGGTTGGCATTATTCTTGGGTATCAGCATAGTCTTTTCTTACCTTTTTATTATTTTTGTAGTTTCTCTCTAATCTTGGCAACAACTTTTTCGTATGTGGCCTCTTCTATCAGCTCATCATCAACATATACAAAAGGACCGCGATTGCGCTTGCGAGTGATGTCTTTGCACAAATTCATGCAGCGTTCTTCAACAATCTCTATATTATCGGCAATGTCTGCAGGGGCGTTGAACTCCAAAGATTGTATCTGGGCGGAGCCCATCACAAAACAAGAGGTTCCTACGCAGATTCTGACTTTTATTTTGCTCATGGCCTGGTCCTTTTCTAAATGTATTTGACACTGGTTTCTTTTAAGTATTTTTCCTGCAAAATCCTGAAAATCTTTTTGACAATGTTGCGTCTGATCTCCAGTTCCATCGGCAGGTTCGGGTCTTGGTGGGCGATGTTGATTTTGGTGCCAACTACAAAATCTATCTTATCGCTGTCAAGAAGCAAGTTCGCTAAACGAGTTGCCCCGTTGTCTCTATCTGTATCAATGCCTTCTTTTAGCATACGATACACATCAGTCAAGGTCAAAATGCCTTCCGTGACCAAATCTACCCCTTCCATCTTGGAGCAAAGAGGGATTTTATCGTCAAAAGAGGTTTTGTCAATCTCACATTTTAGGCATAATTCCCGTTCTACTATGTTGGCTGTGGTTCCTCCGCAAATGGCTGTCTTGCCGTCATAGTCTGCAACCATCTCCGCAAACTCCTTATCTCGGTTTTCATCAAACGGAGGGCCGGTTAAAACCAGAAGTTTGCGCGGTTTGCGAAAATATAGGACAACACAGCTGATATCATCTCCGGCGTGGCCTCCCACCTCTTTACTCAGGGCTTCAGCCACAATTGCATGGGCCAGCTCATGGGCTGAAATATGTGGGTTTTTGCGAATCTTTTCGATGGCAAAATTAAGGCATCCTTGCCTTTGCCAGCCCAGCGGATAAAGCCTGTTGCCAAGACCTGCCTGGCTGACACCGTCTGAAATCAAGATTATTCGATCTTCTTCTTGGTTGGTCATTTGCGAGATGTTTATGGTGCGGTCTTTCCATTTTTCAGAAGATATTTCCCGATAACGCACATTGACGGCTTTGCCTCCGCGAATTAGCATAAATGGCGGATTATCCATTTCAAAAATGCGGGTCTTGCCGTCTAGCTGTGTGTCTACAACCGAAAACGTGGCATAGCTAATCTTGCGAATCTGGCAAATGGGCAGGGCGTCCATCATGACCTCTGATGAATGCATCAGTTCCATATTGCTTTCTACAAATGTCATGGCCATGCGCGTGGTCATGGATGACAAAATATTGGCCTTAACTCCACTGCCCAAGCCATCGGAGAGAATCGATATAATGCGGCGTTCTTGCGGTATTTTTTTCGAATATATCGTATCTCCAAAACAGTCTTCGCCGTACTTTTGCTGTTGGGCGGTGCCGATTTCTATGTAGAGAGAATCTTCCATCTGGCTACTTTCCCTCGGTTGAGTTGGTGCGAATCTTCAGTTTGGCCTCTTCCGTTTCCTCTGCCGCGTAGTCTTTGGCTATTGAGCGCAGTAAGACTTCTGTTTCTGCCATGTGTTCTCCCAGTGTGCAGGCTATTTGTTGGACGGTAGCCAGGTTTTTGTGAATAACCTCTCTGGCTTTTTCCGCTATCTGCTCTTTGTGCATCTCGGTATTGGTGACATCTTCTATAATGCCGCCAACACTTTGTTTTTTATCAATATTAAATACAACGACATCAAACAGCTTGTCTTCATGGCGGACGTGTTCTTTGTGAATATCTTGCTCTAACTCCAATGAGGCTGAAAACAAGTTGGTGAAGCTAATGAAATCTCTTAGGTTTGCCCCATAGAGATTGTTGTAGTCATAAATATCCGCATGCTCTTCTTCATTCCAGAAAGTGTCCCGAAATTCGTTGTTGTATTCTATGATGTTGAGCTTGGCATCGACAATGACAATCGGGGAGGGTATGCAGCGAATGAGAGCATTGGCCTTGCGTTGCGCTTGTTGTTTCATGTGGGATACGCACATGTCAGGTTCGGCCTTGCCTTCTAGCATGGCTTTGGCAAAGTTACGACAAGTATCATAACCGCAACCACCACAGTTTAATTCATCTTCTACCGAGAACTTGCCTATCTTGGCCAGAACTTTTCTGATTTCTGCTTCGCTGAATGTTTGATCCGTGTCAACGCTGTTTTGGGCTTTGTAGCCAAGTGAAATATTGTATTGAGGTTTACGCTTGCCGGATTCTTCCGTGAAGACAGCGTTCTTCAAAATTTCCATGCGCTTTTGTAGGCCGGGGGCTTTATTGCTGGTGCAGGGACCGGATATACAACCGCCATAGCAGGCCAGACATTCTAAAAAGGTGGGGCGCTCCATCTCCTCTGGCTTGAGGTTGGAAAGCTCATCTTGAATGCTGTAAATGCCGGTTATTTGCGAGGTATAAATATCATCGGAAAGCTTGTGGGCGCGGATGGTTTCCAGCATGCCGCCTTCTATGGGGTAGGCCGTGCCTTCTTTGGCTTTATCCAAGACAAAAACATCAAAAACACCTGGTTTTGTCTGTGCAGGATCTATCCCCTCGTCTTTGAACCATTGGCGCAGGTCCGTAAAGCTTATGGCCAGACTCAATAAGTCTGGGTGTCTGTCGGCTTCAAGTTTTTTGGCAATGCAAGGCCCAATGAAAATTGTTTCTACCTGGCTGCCGAATTTATCTTTTAACATTCGGCAATGCGCCAGCAAAGGCGAAGAAACAGGGGTTAAATTCGGTGTTAGTTCCGGAAGGTATTTTTCCACATATTCAACAACGGCCGGGCAGGCAGTGGATATAAACAATTTCTTCTCACCTTTGGCGGCAGATTTTTGCAAGATCTCTACCGTTTTGCTGGTGACTTCCTGGGCTCCGAGGGCGGTTTCGCTTACTCCGCGAATCCCAAGACGGCGAATAGCGGCAATCATTTGTTCTGCCGTATATTCGGGAAATTCTGTAATCCAAGATGGGGCTAAAGAAACATATATTTCTTTGCCTGAAGAGGCCAAAAACTTGGCTCTTGTGAGATCGTTTCGGGGTTGCTTGGCTTTGGCCGGGCAAACTTTGTAGCAGGTGCCGCAGGCTATGCACAAATCCGGCACAATCATGGCTGAGTTATCCTCAATCTTGATGGCTTTGACAGGGCAGCGGCGGACACATTTGTAGCAATCTTGGCAATCTGTTTTTACCGTATGCAGGGGGTAATCTCGATTGGACATTCTTGGGGCTCCCTATGAAAATAGTCTTATTTTTTGAAATGTTTTTCCAGGATATCAAGCAGTGTTCCACTGTCGATGTTGTTGTATTCAACATCGTCAATCATGATGTTGGGACCTTTGGCGCATTTATCGCAACAGCGAAGGCCCTCAAGCTCAATTTCTGCATCCAGGTGATTTTTTTCAATGAATTTTTGAATCGTTTGTAGGTTTTTGGAGTTGCCGCGGGCAAAGCAGGAGCTGCCCATGCAAATTTTGATTGTCGATGCCATTTTATCCTCCCTTGCGCCTAAACACTTACCTTAAATTATATAACAACGACTCTAAAACGCAATATTTACTTTGCTCTTTTGAAAAATTTAATACTCTAATCATTTTAGGTTAGGAAAAATTGTGATATTTACTTGCTCTTGCCTTAAAGCAAGTTTATGATAAACGTAATTTTTTGAGAAAGGCGTATCAGGTTAAATGGCTAAGGCTGGAAAATTTGGTGCTGAAAAAGCTTTGCTGGATGCATTGGACAGAATCGCTCGCAGTCAGTCTTCTTATTCGGTTCTGTATGTCAATGTTTCTAAGCTTAAACCAAAAAACAGGCACCCCGCATTTGTAAAGATTATTGCCAAGTTGTTTGATGACTTGGTGGGGGCTGCCTATGGCATGATGTTTATCTTGAGTAACGGGGATTTTGCCATCTTGGGTAAAAATATTACCCAAGCAACGGTTGATGACGCGGTCACAAAATTGCGAGCCGGTCTGGCCAGTGATCCGATCCTCTATGCCCAGGAGATGAGCGAGTTTGCAAGACTTTATGAATTTCCCGATGATTTTGCCGAGCTCTACCGCCATATTGAAGATATGATGGAAACATCTCAATTACCTGATTTGTCTGCTTATAAATATCCAGTGGAAGCTTCACAAATTGATGGCGTGATTGAGCAACTTAATAATGTCAATATCACCGAGTTGGTCAAACATCAGAGCGTTGTCAGAATCGAGAGTGCCAATAAGTTTCAAACGCTGTTTCAGGAATTTTTTGTGGCGGTTAAGGATCTGAGCCGCCTTTATGATGCAGATATTGATCTGACCGCTAATAAGTGGCTGTTTCTCTATCTGACCCAGGCGTTGGATAAAAAAACAATTTCTTCTTTTATGTTTGCTGATATTAAAAATTGGCCGCAGCATATTGGGCTTAATCTCAATCTTTCTTCCGTGTTCTCCGAGGAGTTTGTGAACTTTGCCAAAAATGTTTTGCGTCCGGAGCAGAAAATTGTCGCCGAAGTCCAAATGATGGATGTTTTTAATAGCCTTAATCTTTATTTTGAGGCGAGAGAGGTCTTGCACCGCGGCGAACATAAAATATTGATTGATGCTACTTCTCCGGAAATGCTCAAAATGCTCAATATCTCTCGTCTGCAGCCGGATATGATTAAAATATTTTGGAATCCGATGATGTCCCTTGAGCCCAAAAATCAGAATCTAAAACAATTTATTGATGATTTTGGTGCAGATAATATCATTTTGGCTAAATGTAAAGATGAAAACGCCATGCGTTGGGGAATAGGGTATGGAATTCGTAATTTCCAAGGGCCTTATATCGATAAATTAGAGGTATCTTTGATTAAAGCGCAATGTCCTTATGCCTCCAGGTGTAAGACGGAAGATTGCTTAAAGCGTAGACGCTTGATTGCCGGAGAGTTTCGCGATGGGTGCTTTGATAAAGAATATTTGGAAAAGTTGTTGGGATAAAAATGATGCTCGAAAAACAGTCTGATTATCATATGGTGAGACGAGATGTATTGATTTTTGAACATCTTAAAAAAGCCGAAAAAGAAGGGCGGATTTTAGAGGCTCTCTATTTGAGTGTCCATATGCTGCAAAATCAAAATCTCAAGGCGGTTAACAGACAGGCTCTTGTGGATACCTTTGCTGCTCTCTCCCCAATGGCGGAGGCAGCCACTTTTTCTCTACATAATGATGATTTGATTGTGGTCTTTAATAAGAAATGCCATGACGAAGTGCTGTCTTGCTTGGTTAAGGTGCGCTTTCTCTTTCATGATGATCCGTTGCTTAAAGATGCAGAGGACCTGGAGCAAATTAAGTTTGCTCAGATCTTTGATTTAGCAACCCAAAAAGATGAACTGCGAGCTAAAATTAAAAAAGTGATGCAAGAGCCGTTGCCAGAACAAAAGAAGTCCTCAGGATTGCCCAGAACAACTCCTGTTTCCGTTTTTAACACCAGCAACAAAAAAGTTAAGCGCAACTTAACTCCGGAGATGTTGGCCAAGGTGCAGAAGATATTGTCGGTGGCTGATTTCTCAAGTTTTATTCGCCGTCAGGCTATTTGTGCCATTATCGGAAAGTCGGTGCCGCAACGCGTGTTTGAGGAAGTTTATGTTTCTATTCCGGATTTGAGAGAAATGTTGCTGCCGGATGTTGATCTGACATCTAATCCTTGGTTGTTTTTGTCTTTGAGCGAAACTCTGGATAAAAGAGTTCTGGAGACTATCAGCCGCCACGATGATGGCTCACTCATCGGCAATTTCAGTGTTAATATCAATGTCTCAACCATTTTGTCTGATGATTTTTTGGCTTTTGATGACAATATTAATGTTTCTATGCGCTCCAGCATTATTTTGGAGTTGCAACTGGTTGATATCTTTAGCGATATCAAGTCTTTTATTTTGGCAAAAACCTTCGCTCAGGCCAGGGGGTATAAGGTTTGTATTGATGGGATTACGGTTGATAAGCTGAAATATCTTAATCGGACGAATCTTAATTGTGATTTGGTTAAGATTATTTGGCATCCGTCTTTTATGGATGTGATTCATGAAGATAAGCATTTTATGGATTACATTAATAAAGCTGAACGAGCAAAAATGATCTTGTGTCGTATTGATGACCCTAAGGCTGTGGAGGTTGGGAACTCTTTGGGTATTAATCTTTATCAGGGGCGTTATGTGCAAAGGCTTCTCAGCCAGCACGCGCCTAAAACGATTTTCAGTGTGAAATAGCAATAAAAAACGGCCTCAAATTTGGTGGATGGAGGCCGTTTCTTTTCGAGGAGAGAATTAATTATTGTGCTTGCAGAGTTCTTCTGAGTAATTCATCTTTTTTACGAAGCTTTTCTTTCTTGAGCTGCTCAATTCTTATCATGTTTTTCCAGACATGGCTTTCTTCTTCCTTTATGGCGGAATCTAGCTGTGCATGCTGAATTTTTAGGCTTTCTAACGTGGTTTCTATATATTCCATGCGAGCCCTCCTTTGTGGGATTACGATATCTATTATAAATGGATTTGAAAAATTTTTCCAGTAAAAAGAATCAGATATTTCGTATAAGTGGGTATGTTTAAAGCTTGGCTGTTTTTATTATTTTCTTCATCAATGTAGACATGGGGTAGTTTTGAAGACGAGAAGGCGATACAAACATTCCTTCCATTGGCAGAGTGTTTGTTTGGCAAATACTAATTTGCAGTGTCAGCTTGATGTGCGTAAAAATGTGAGTGACGGAGTTGTTAGTTTTTTGAGCATTGGGGCGTGGGGTGAGACTATCATCCCATGGAAATTCCCAAAGGCCTGATAATAGTCCTTTCTCGGTGCGTTTGCGGATAAAAATTTCTCCTTTGGAGTTGAAAATAAGATAAACGAATCCTCTTTTTTCAACCTTTTGGGGTTGCTTGCGGAGAGGAATTTCTTCAGTATCTTTTTTGCCAAATGATTGGCAATGCTTTTGCCATGGGCAAAGCAAACATTGCGGATTTTTTGGTGTGCAGATGATGGCTCCCAAATCCATGATGGCAGAGGCATAGTCTGCCGGATTTTTTTTATCGGTAATCTTTTCTGCCAGCTCATGAATTTGGGGAAGAATTTTTTTAACCGGTTGTTTTAAGCGGTATAGTCTACAGATAATTCTGATGACATTGCCATCAACCACGGTTTCTGGGAGATTAAAAGCCAGAGCTAAAAAGCTGGCTGCCGTGTAGGTGCCGAGGCCTTTAAGCTTGAGGGCTTCTTTTAGGGTTTGCGGCCATCCTTGTTTTGCAATAATTTGTGCAGTTGAGTGCAAGGAGCGAGCTCTCGTGTAGTAACCCAGGCCTTGCCAATATTGGTATACTTCTTCTATGGAGGCCTGGGCCAAAGACCAGATAGTTGGAAATTTTTTTATAAATCTTTCAAAGTAGGGAATTACGGTTGCAACAGTAGTTTGTTGCAGCATTACTTCAGAGACTAAGACTGCATATGGATCGTGATGTGCTCCGCCTTTTTCACGCCACGGCAAATCTCGTCCGTGTTCTTGGTACCATTTTAGGAGTAATGTCGAAAGATTTGAGTTTTTCATAATGCGAGAATATAAAATGCTTTTTTCTTGGTGTCTACATTTTTAGCAACAATGTTTTCGCTTGTAGTCAAACTTCCACTCGTGTAAGTTCGAGCGGTCTACTTCTAAGGCACCATAAAAAACCACCCTTTATGGGTGGTTTGTAGGAACGGAAAAACAAAGCTTCGCTTTGTGGAGAAGACGACTCTCGCTTATCGCTCGAGTTGCACTGCGCTCATCGGCAAAGCCGAGCGGTGCACCCCCGTGCACCTTTCGCTTGTAGTCAAACTTCCACTCGTGTAAGTTCGAGCGGTCTACTTCTAAGGCACCATAAAAAACCACCCTTTATGGGTGGTTTTTTATGGTGCCCTGGAGAAGACTCGAACTTCCACTGGCTGAGCCAACATGCACCTGAAGCATGCGCGTCTACCAATTCCGCCACCAGGGCTTGGGCTTTTCTTTCTCGCAACTATATAAACTTAATTTCCTTATTAGTCAAGAAACTTATTTAAATATCCGTACGAATCCAATAGCAGTAAACTACCTAAAATTACTCGGTAAATCACAAACGGTAAAAATGTCGATCTTTTTAGCCACCACATGACAACATATATTGCCACAATAGATGCTATAAATGAATAGGTAACTCCGTCGATGCTGTAAATTAATTCTGCTAAGTTTTCTTGTTGGTACATTTCCCAAGCTACCAAAACGGCAGCAGCAATAATCGCCGGAATTGAAAGCAACATCGAAAATTTGGCCGCTTCTCTTCTTTCCATGCTTAAAAAGCGCGCCATTGTGACCGTTATGCCCGAGCGGCTGGTGCCGGGAATTAATGCCAAACATTGCGCACAGCCAATCAAAAAGGCATCCCAAACGCCCAAGTGTTGAATGCCGCGAATGGTCATGCCCCATTTGTCTGCCACAAATAATAACAGCCCATATCCTAAAATGGTCCAGCCAATGAGGCGGGTGTTTCTTGCCCACTCCATCCCCGTTTCTTTTAATAAAAATCCGACGACAATGATGGGAAACGTACCGATAACTACCAACCAAAAAATCTTGGCTCCGGGATTTTTGAAAGTAGGAATAAACCTGGTCTTAAATAAGCCTTTGATGATTTCCCAAATGGTTTCCGAAAAATAAATCATCACTGCCAAAATAGATCCAACATGGACCGCAACATCCAAGGCCAAACCTTGGTCCGGAAAAGTGGTGAATTTTGAAAACAAAATCAGGTGGCCGGATGAACTTACCGGCAAAAACTCTGTCAGCCCTTGCAAGGCAGAGAGCAACATTAAATGAATATCAGTCACTTTTTATACTCTTTCTTGTTTTATTCCAAACGCTGTGCAAATTCTCTTCTTTAACGCCAGTGGTGAAATCGGCTTGACCAAATATTCCTGGATGCCTAAATTTTTGGCATCTAAAACCGTGCGCTCTTTGGTGTCTACCGTTACCATGATGATGGGAGTGCTTTTGACCCCGTCCAAAGTTCCGTTTTTAACGGCTTTGGCAAATTCCAATCCAGTTTCGTTGGGCATCTGTTGGTCCAGCAAGATAATGTCTATCTTGAAACTTTTTAATAACTCAACGGCCTCTTCGGTGGTGCTGGCTTCTCGCGTGTTTTTGATGCCGATTTGGTAAAGGGCTGTCTTGATAAAAGTGCGCGAAAACTTATCATCATCAACAATCAGGCAGACAATGGAATCCCAGACAATTTGCTTATTTGATGTTGTTTCATTCATGTTAAACCTCTTTAATGGCGGGTTTATTTTGCTTAAATCTTACAATAATTGTTTATAAAGTAAAACAAAATTTATTAGCTGTGTTTATATTTAACAGTGATGTCGGGTTAAATTTTGTTCCGTTGGCAGAGGCTCCCCAATGAAGGTGTGGACCTGTGGCGCGGCCGGTTTGCCCAACCAAGCCGATAATATCTCCTTGTTTGACAATATCTCCTCTTTTGACTTTCATTTCCTGCATGTGGGCATAGATGGTGTGTAAACCATAACCGTGGTCTATGATAATTACGTTGCCGGAGTAAAATAAATCAGGTTGGGCTAAGGTGACAACTCCATCCGAACTCGCTTTTATTTCTGTGCCGGCTTTGGCGGCAATGTCCATGCCGGCGTGCGGATTTTTTTTGACCCCATTCATAATTCTTTGGCCACCAAATTCTCCGCTTATGCGCCCCTCTACCGGCATAATAAAACCTCTTTTCCAAAAGGGAGTCATGTTCTTTGTTTCTTGAGCGGCACGCACGACCTTTTGCTCAAACTCAATATCCCTTAAATCACTGTCTGAGGGATTAACTTTGCGGGGAGGAATCCCTTTGATGTTTTGAATATCCCAAGCACCTTCACTGATATCTAAGGTGTAATTCGTTTGTTGTTTATTATCTCTGATGCTTAAAATCGGAGATTTTTGCTCATCTCTGCCAAAGGCAAGCAAAAAAACACCGTCTTGGTCAACCAAGGAGGTGCTTGAGCCTAAGCTGGCCTCTGTGGCGCCGGGAGCAAGACCAACTACAATTTCTCCTTGTTTGGCCTGGCCGCAAAGCTCTGCTGCGTTTGTATTGGCGGTTAATAACAAAAAACTAAAAATTAAACAAATCGATTTGTTTTTCATCAGATGTCTTTCCTGTTTTTTTCTTTTGTGAAGGTGTTGTCGCTGCCTCTTTGTCGGTTTTGAAACAGCCGTCGGCAAAGCAAATTTCCAGCTTTTTGGCCTTTTTTGCTTCCGTTGTGCTATATATGGTTTTGCCTTGTTCGTTCTTTACCCAGGCAAAGCCGCGTTTCAAGACAGATTCCACTGAGACCGATTGCAAGCGTAGCAATAAATTGTTTAAATTTTCTTGCTTCTTTTCATATATGTTTTTGATGTAGTAGGGCTTGAGACCGCAAAGATCTAACTTATCTTTTTTGCCTTTGAGCAAATTTTTGAAAGAAATATTCAACCTTTCCAGGCGGTCATCTAACTTTTGTGCGGCTTCATGCAAGATTTGTTCCAAATTCGGAATGCCTCGTGACAAACCTTGCAATATTGTTCGTTTTTCTGATAAATAGCGCTCTGTTCCGTTTATTAGTCTTGCACTCAAGGTATGTAGGGCTGCTGTCAGATCGCTTTTGACCGGAACTGCAAATTCTGCTGCGCCGGTCGGAGTGGGGGCGCGTTTGTCTGCCACATAGTCTATCAGCATGGTGTCTGTTTCGTGTCCGACAGCGGAGATAACAGGAATCTCTGAGGCATAAACTGCACGGATGACACATTCTTCATTAAAAGGCCACAAGTCTTCAAGGCTACCGCCGCCGCGTGCTACAATCAAAACATCAGGCTTTTTTAGTGTTCCTTTCTCAGGAAATTGATTAAAACCTTCGATGGCGGCAGCAATCTTTTCGGCAGCGCCTTCTCCTTGTACAGGGGTTGGCCAAAGCAAAATGTGAGTTGGAAATCTGTCTCTAATACGATGAATAATATCTCTGATGACGGCGCCGCTGGCCGAGGTGACAACCCCAATTGTTTGCGGCAGAAACGGAAGAGGTTTTTTATGAGCAGCGTCAAACAGGCCTTCTGCGGCAAATTGTTTTTTTCTTTCTTCCAATAGCTTTAACAACGCTCCGGCTCCGGCAATTTCCATATCTTCGATAATTAGCTGATAAGAAGATTTGCCGGCGAAAGTTGTTATTTTGCCAGTGGCAATGACTTCAAGTCCGTCTTCCGGTTTTAGAGAAAGGCGAGTGGCTGAGCCTTTCCAAATAACGGCAGAAAGAACGGCATTTTCATCTTTGAGAGATAAATACCAATGCCCAGAATCCGCCCTTTTGGCACCAAAAATCTCACCTCTGACGCGAACTCTGGCAAAGGCGGTCTCTATAAAACGTTTTATTTCGCCGGAGA
The DNA here is from genome assembly GCA_944392215.1 of uncultured Alphaproteobacteria bacterium. GTDB lineage: Bacteria > Pseudomonadota > Alphaproteobacteria > RF32 > CAG-239 > CAZU01. The sequence continues at coordinate 27,341 of CALXVX010000078.1, forward strand.
TTTCGCTAACACTGAATTCTGGTATTTGTTTTTCATCTCTGCTGGCAAAGCTCAATAAATCTTCCATTCTATGGTCCTTAAAAGTTTTAGGCTATTATAAGAGGGAATAATGTTTTTGTTAAGAACTGAATCACAATGATGTGAAAAAGTAAATAAATTTTGACTTTTGCTAATATATTTCCTAATCTAGTTTTATACTTTCGCTTATCGATAGGCGATAATATGGAAGATGCTAAGCTTGAAGATGTACTAAATTTAATTAGCCGGACGATAACATAAGAGGCGCTAAATTTAATTAGGTGGACGATAATATAAAAGGTACTAAATTTAATGAGGTGGACGATAGCATAAGAGGAGCTGAATTTAATTAGGCGAGAGTACAAAGGTGCTGGTTTGGTTTTATCGGAGGGTGACATGAAAACGGAAATTGTTGTTAATCAAGGGGTGGAGGAGATTAAACGGCTTTGTGCCAGGCATGCTCTTTCTCCTATGGAGTTATCTCTTTATCTACATGTGACTTGGACGCGAATTTATGAAGTTATTTCCGGTAAACGCCGAATTACCCCGGAGACGGATATTTTGCTTTGCAAGTTTTTTGACTTAACACCAGGTTATTTTGCGCAAAGACAACTTGAGTATGATTTGGTTATTGCTTCTCGTTCCTTAGAAGAAAAATTAAAAACAGTGCCCCGTGTTTATGATACTCTCAAAGCTTAGGGCATGCGTTTTTTATTTCAATCCCAGCAGGCTGCGGGCAAAGTCATTGGCCTTAAATTCATCCAGGTCATCTATTCCTTCTCCTATGCCTATAAAATATACAGGAGTGGGACTTTCTGCGGCTATGGCTGCCAAAATGCCGCCTTTGGCGGTGCCGTCAAGTTTGTTGATTATTAATCCGTTGACATCTACCATGTTTTTGAATGTTTTGACTTGGTCAAGAGCATTTTGGCCGGTAGTGGCATCAAGGCACAGCAGTGTGTGGTGCGGGGCTTCCGGAATAACCTTTTTTATGACTCTGACAACCTTTTGCAGTTCTTCTACCAGGTTAATTTTGTTTTGCAGTCTTCCTGCCGTATC
>CALXVX010000079.1 GCA_944392215.1 uncultured Alphaproteobacteria bacterium
GGTGCGCTTGCCAAGAAACTCGGGCGCAATTTTATTGGTATTGAAAAAGATCCCCATTATGCCGCCGGCGCTCAAGCCAGGATTGATGCGGTTGAGCGGGTAAAAAGTGAGTTGTGTCTGGAGTATAGCTCCAAAAAGCGCCAACCGAGAATTCCGTTTGGCAATGTGGTCGAGCGCGGGCTTCTTAACCCCGGAGATATCCTCTATGATGTGAGCCGCAAGCATTGTGCGGTGGTGCGCTCTGACGGAACCCTCAAAAATGAGGTGATGGAAGGTTCTATTCACCAGGTGGGTGCCGCTGCCCAAAATGCCGTAGCTTGCAATGGCTGGGTTTATTGGTATTTTGAAGATGAAAATAAGGAGTTGGTCTCAATAGATGTTTTGCGAGAGCAACTCCGGTCTGAATTATAATAAAAAAACGGTGCCTTTTGGGGGCGCCGTTTTTTTATGATTAGCGCGTCATATATCCTTAAATCGACATCTGCATAATGGTATTATAGGCCTTGATTGCCGTATCGCGCACGGCAACAACCGTTTCCAAGGCTGTTTCGGCATTAGAAATGGCCAAAACAACGTCTTGAATATCTGCCTTGCCTTGAATACCGGCAACAGTGGTAATTTCTGCCTGTTTGTGCAGATTGGCTGTGTCTTCTACTGCCTCTTTGACCATGTTGCCAAAGCTTTTGTCGGTAGATTCTATCTCAGCGGCATTTTTTTCAACTTTCTGCTCTTGGCCGTTAATGCGGAGCAGAGCCTGCTGGTAGGCGTTTAAGGCATTGGATATATTGCTGACCATGGTTTAGTTTCCTTCTTTCTATTTCAAAATATCCAGCACGCTGGTGTTCATCTCGCGTGCGGTTTTTAGCATATTCAAGTTGGCGTCATAGGCTCTTTGCGCCTCTTTCATGTCCATCATCTCTACCAATGGATTGATATTTGGCAGGCTTACATAGCCTTTGTCATCGGCGCCGGGATGGTTGGGAGCATATTTCTTCTCAAAGGGCGAATTGTCTTTGACAACTTTGTCAACCCTGACCATTTGTGCGCCGCTTTCTTGGTCTACATAGTTCTGGAAGCTTACAACTTGGCGGCGATAGGGCTCTCCGCCAGGCTCGGTCGAGATAGAATCGGCGTTGGCCATGTTTTGGGCAATGACCTTGAGCCGCTCTGCCTGGGCTCTCATCCCTGAGGCGGCTATGTCTGCGCTGATTGTTAAGTTACCCGACATCTTTTCTTTCCTCTTTAAGCGTTAATCTTGGTGTTGGCCATTTGCATCATTGATTTATATTTGTTGTAAATGGTGATCATTCGCTTGTATTCGCTGCTGACCTTGCTGGCTTCGTTCATCTGCTCTTCTAAGATAACGCCATTGCCGTCAATGGTTAAAGCTGAGCTTGGTTGCGGCGTATATACTTTATAGCCGTTCTCGGCTCTTTGTGGGCCAATGGTGCTGATGTGTTTGGGGTTGGTGGTGGCTAGTTTGAGGCCTGCAGTGGCGCTTATTTCTTGATTAAAATTCGGTTTCTCAACGTCTCTGGCCAAATAGCCCGGGGTGCTGGCATTGGCAATGTTCTCCGCAATGACCTGTTGCCTGGCCTGCAGATATTGCATGTTTTGATGCGCCATACCAAAAACGGAAAGATTCTTTAAATCCATTTTACCAATATTCCCCAATCTGTTGTTACGTGTCCCCACACATAACCAACATGCAAAAAATATGCCAAATAAAAGCTCTTGCCTTTTGGCGCCGGCAGATTTAAATTATACCCAAAATCAACTCCGGAGCTTTTGCATGTCTGAGGACAATAATAGACCAAATCTTTCAAAAGACAACGCCGCACCCGACTTTTCCACAACAGATTATGCGGTGGCGCTCCGCTATGATAAGGAAAAAGACAATGCCCCCATCGTCTCTGCCAAGGGGCAGGGGCATGTGGCCGCCAAAATTATTGAGCTCGCGCTCGAAAATAATATCGAAATCCATCAAGATGCAGATCTTTTGCAAATCCTAAAGGCGGTCGATATTGATGAGGAAATCCCTATCGAGGCTTTTGCCGCTGTTGCTGAAATTATATCCTATATTTATTCAAAGAACGCCGCCAAATAGAAAAGTTCGTCTAATGGTTTTCTAGAGCAATTTCGTGCGGTCTCGCAAAATTCATGTACGCCTTATTCCTTCGGCATCTAGCTTCGCTGCGGCATGCAGTAGCTGCCTAGCTTAGGCAAGATGTTCCGAAGAGCTTGCAGACAAAATTGATATCAACATATCAATTTTACTTAGCGCTTACTAAAATTTTGCTCGCCTTCGAAATCACTCTATAAATTCCATTATCCGAACTTTTACAAGCTCGCCGGTTAGGTAAGCGTCTGCCGAAGCCGGCTGGTCAAGCGACCGGAGGCATAACTCCGCTGTTATCCGCGCTGCTCCCTTGGTCGGCGCGCAAATCTTGGGTGCCATATTCAAACAAATTAATTGCATTATTTTTTATAATAACGATTAGCTTTGTTTCTTTAAGATTGCGATGAAAAAGCCATCCGTGTTGGTGGTTTGAGGGGACAGCCGCAACATGTATGGATTGTTGTGCGGGTAGGGCTGCTCTATTTTTTGTGCCCAGAGTTTTTCCAAATCCATAAGCGCAAATT
>CALXVX010000080.1 GCA_944392215.1 uncultured Alphaproteobacteria bacterium
TAAAGGTCCTTTGATTTAAGGCGGGTTATGCTCATCGTAAAAATTTCCTATACATTGAATTTCAGATACGTTATGCTGTATCATAAATTATCAAAAGCTAACATTGGGTAAAGAAAAGTAAATTTTATGCTGCATTTGTTAATCCTTTTTTTGATTGTATTTATCCCTTTAATCTTCTTTTTCTTTTATTTTAAGAAAATCAGGCAGCGGATTATTTGGCAAATCTTGGAAAGAAACATCTTAAAATATCATCCTAAAAATGCCTGGTATTCCTCTGAGATAACAAAAAAAATTGCAGAACGTCTTAATAAACTGCCCAAGAAAAAACTGCATCCCGTTTTTTTGTCTTTAAGAAGTAAAGATTGGATACCTTTGCAACAATATCTTACCCTTGATGCCTCTGAGGAATTTAATGCTCTCTGCAGGCACAAAAAAAATCCCAAAGCAGGTCTTTTGCAAAAGGCCGAACAGGCTTTGCTGGACCTTAACATCAAGCAAACCAAAAAAATTGTGGAATCCTTCACACCCAAAAACAAAATTGAGAAGGCCAGAACAGACTATCTTTTGGCTTGGTGCGCACTTGGGGAGGGGGATCTCTTAACCGCTTCTGAAAAAATTGCCGCTGCCGCCAAACAATTTCAGAAAGCAGGTTTTGTTTATGAAGAAGCCTTGGCTTATCTTTTGGGAGGTACCATTTATAGGGTGAGCGCCGTCTTTGATACTGCCGATTTTATGCTTAAAGCCGCTGCTCAACTCTTTGGCTCTATCAATGCTTCCGCCAAAGAGGCAGAAGCCTGGGGAACTCTTGGGATGTTGATGGTAACACAGCAACGTTTTGATGAGGCCGATGATGCCTTTGATAAAGCAAAAAAGCTGTTTCTCATTGCTCACGATAAGGCCGGAGAAACAGAAATTATCAATCAACAAGCTCTTGCAGCCTTGATTCAAAAACAGTATAAAACCGCAGAAAAACTGGCGGCGGCGGCAAGGAAAATTTTTGCCAACCTCAAAGATCTTCGCGGACAAGCTTTGAGCTTGGATATTTTGGCGCAGGCAGGGGCTCTTCAGATGTCTTGGAATAAGGCCTTCAAAACCGCTAGAGAGGCAGAAAATCTCTACCGAAAAACAAAAAATCTTTCCGCTTGTTTTGAAATGATGTTTTTGCAGGCCCAGGCTTTGTTGGCTCAAGAAAAACCGGCAAAAAGTGAAAAATTTTTACGCAAGCTGCTTGCAGAAGCCTCTAAAAACAAGACCTGTTTTCATATTGCCAATGTCTATAATATGCTTGGCTTGATTTATTTGCAAAAAGGTGAGCTAAAGCGTGCCGAGGGGTTGTTTCAACAATCTTTGAGCAATGAGCTTCAAACGGATAGAATCGGTGCAGCAGCCATAGATTATGCCAATATCGCGCTTACGGCTTATCGGCGCGGGCATAAAGAAATCGGCGATAAAAATAAGGAGATGGCTTTGCAATGCGCCAAAGAAGCCGGGGCTGAAAATCTGTTAAAATTGTTGAGTGAAACCAAATTTTAGTAAAAACTCAGACGCGCTTTGATTTCCGGATAACTCTTACCGTCTTGAGGGGCGGATACGTCAATATCTTCTACTCCGACATTTTGGAAAGATAAGATGTAGAACCTTGGAGCTGATAAATAGCTGTGTCTTGAGCCTCTTTTGGTAAATAACATCCGATTTTTGACCTCAAGGTCAGTATCTTCCAAAAATGCACTCATTTCTTTTGACCACGCAGGAAGTCCAAAATCTCCAAATAAAATAACGGGATCATCTTGCTCGGAAATAAAGTTTCTCAGTTGCAAAAGCGCTATGGCGCGCTCTTTGTCCGTGTTGTCTTCCAAATCTACCCTGATGAGTGTGAATACATGGCCGTTTTTTTCTATTGCCTCAAAAGGCGCTTTCTCATCTTGCCCCAAAACTAGATGTCCTCGGCGCAAAATTATGGCATTATGCGCCTTAATCTCGAGCGGACTGTCCGGATTATAAGTAATGGAAATATGATGCTCTCCGCCACTGTTAAAATTTGTAAAAATTCTGGCACTTGTTGTTATTTGAAAATAATTTACAACAACCAACGTTGCTAAACCCAGACCATATAAAATTCTGCCAATGGATAAGGCATATAAAAATACGACGACATTAAGGACGTAAACTTGAAACAGCCAAGTCCTTAAAAAAGAATCTTTTTCGAACACTAAAATGAGCAAAGTCAAAATAATAAAGATTGTTAGCATCCATTTTAAAAAGGTGCTTTCCCTTGCATTTTTCTTCTTTTGAGCCAAATAACCCATTTTATTTTTCTCTTATCTTTTTTTAACTATTAGCAGTTTATACTAACTATTAAATAGTTTAATGCCTAAAATGGGTTTTGTAAATGGTCTGAAAAAATATGTTTGATAAACTACTTAACTCTCTATCTTCTTCTGAGCTTGCAACCTCTATATCAAATCAGCTTGATGCGTTGACAAATGTTATTGATGGTTATTTGGCCGGGGTCGATAATTTACGCATGGTTTCACTTATTTTGATGATTTTGGCTTTATTGCTGTTTTTGTTTCTTATTATCATCATTTATATTAAGACCATCGTTGCTTTTCTGCGCAGTGATAATCAAACATCTTCCCTCTCTCTTGACGATGATGATGGCGAAATTTTTGATGATAATGATCAGTTACGTTTGAATAAAATTATTGAAGATCAAGATCGAGAACGAGAACTTGAAAAAGAACTGCAAAAAGAATTGGAAATGGCAACGGCCGAAAGGACTACTGCCGAAAAGAGAAAAAAGCAGGAAAATGATAAGCCTCAAAAGATTTTAGACGATGAGAAAAATAAAAAAATTTTAGAGAAAAAACTTTCTGTCCCATTAGACTGGAAAAAGGGAAAATTGAAAGAATTAGATGCCTTGGCACAAAATGTAGAAATTGGGCCGGATATTCTCTCGTATCATCAGTCTAACCGTCAACTTAATGAGCTTGTCGGCCTTATCATCGACATGCTCGGCCGCGGAGTTGATGACCTAAAAATTGCTCAGACCATTATGTTCAGAAATCAATATATGAGTTCTGAAGAAGATGTGTTGCAGCTTATCGATGCTGTCAAAAATTTCGTCGGCTTATGTAAAAACCAAGAATTTTCCAAACTTGAAAATTATGCTGCTTTGCCGCATGAGGAAGATGCTCTTTACCATTTGGTTCAAGGCGATCCGTCCTTAGCTCTGACTATGCTTGAGGCGTTGATGGATGCCGGAATCGATCGCGCTGCCTCTCTTGCAACTGAGGCTAAAAAAGGTGTTCTCTATCAAGAAATTTCTCGACACGCTGCCATCTTTGGAAATTTGGCCGCCGTTAATGATGTGATGTTGGCCACCGGCGCTTTTGAACTCGCCATTGAGCTTGCTCCAAACAATATTTCAGCTTGGAGCCGTTTGGCAGATATGTACTCTAAGGCCCAATCCACTAGCAAGGCTATTTGGGCTTACCAAAACATTTTGAAATCTGCCGACGGAGAGATTAATGCTCGTGAAGTGGCCAATGCCAGCAAAAACCTTTCTCAACACCTCTATGCTCAGGGCAACAGCCTGCAGGCGGCCAAACTTTATAACAGTAGCAAACAATACTACGACTCTTTGGGTATTAATCGTCGGTTGGATAAGCAGGAAATTGAAATTATTGAAATTATTGAAGCTCATCATCAAGACGAAATTCAGTCTACCATCTTGCGAATCTTGGGCAAAGACGGCGGCCGCGGTTTTAACTTTGCTTAGAATTTATTTTTTGGGAACACTGACGTCCGGTGCTCGCAAGTAAAGCGGTTTGGGGTAGTCCAAGCGCTTGTCTTGATATTGCTTTATGCCCGCCTTGGCCAACAACTCTATATCCAAAGCCTCCGGCATTTGAATGACGTGCAACGACAACCCGCTCGGGCGAGATAAAAATCTTTCAACTCCGTCGCCTGTAAGCGAAACCTTTTTGCCGCGCAATAAAGGTAATATATCGGCATATGCAAGCGCTTGCGGCGGAGTTATCTTTTGCAAATCTTTATCAAAAAGCTGAATATAAAAATCATCTCTCTTGGTTTCTATAATAACGGCATTTATCTCTGCCCGCTCACTTTCTTCAAGCCCCAAGGCATATGCCTCAAAGGCTGAAATTCCTCCCAGCGCAAGCTTTGGGCATGCCAAAGGGAATGTCCTTGCCGCGGCTATTGATGCCCGCACCCCGGTGAATGATCCAGGCCCCACACAGACCAACAATAGCCCCAAATCCGTAAACTTGAGGTTATTTTGTGAGAGCATCTCCGCTATCTTCGGTATCAGCACTTCTGCCTGGCCAAAATCCATCGTTTCATGAAAACGTGATAAAACTTTATCATCTCTTTGCAAAAGGATTGAGCAGGCCGCAGCCGTTGTATCAAAAGCTAAAATATACATCTTTTCCACTTGTTTGAAAATTTAAGTTTAATTACTGCTTTTTATATACTAAAATCTGCAAATAAACAACCGTTTTTGCAGGCAAGATAAAAAATGACAGATTTTAACCTTTTGAGCGATATGTATTATGCCGCACCGGAAATTTGGTATGTGCTGGCCGCTATTTTTATTATCTTGTTTGTAATTATCTTGATTGAGCTTTTTAGAATCCTCAAACTCAAACAAAAAAACTACTTTCTTAACCGTGACCGCGAAAGATATGCCGAAACCCTTTACGCCTCCAGAGACGGCTATTTTGCCTTTATCTACCCAGACCAAAAGGTCAATGATCCCAGGCGTAATATTGTGGAGCGTTGCTCCAGGCGTTTGGCCGTGATTATGAACCTGCCCAACGGAACAAAATCTTCTTTTGAAGATTTATTGAAAAATTTTTATAAAGATGACGTTAAGAAAATTCAAAAGTATGTAAGCTTACTCAAAGATGACGGCGTCTCTTTTGATGATGAATTTATGCTCAAAACCGCAAATAAATATTTACGATTGGTGGGAACCAGAATCAGCGGTATTGACGGAAATATCTATTGCGACATGATCTGGTTTAGAGATGTATCTTTTGAAGTTAACAAAATATCTTCTCTGGAAAACGACAAGAACAACACTTATTTCCAACTTGTCCAATTGCAAGATATGCTTGACAATCTCCCTTTTCCGGTTTGGTTGAGAAACGACAAATTAAAAATCATCAATTGTAATAAAAAATTTGTTGAGCTTTGCGGCGGTTCATCAAAAGAAACTATACTAAATGAAGGAATCGAAATTACCGGGGTAAACGGTGAAAGTATTTCTAAAGATTTGGCTAAAATGGCTCATGCTATTAATCGCGGCAAAAAAAACACCGTCAGCATCATCAAAAATGGCGAACGCTTGGTGATGGAGGCTTTTGAAACCCCTTTCCATGCAGAGGAAAGTTTGGATAAGATTTTTACTGCCGGCACTTTGGTTGATGTCAGTGAACTTGACGAATTAAAAAGAAACTTGAAGGTACATCAAAATGCCCAACTGGAAATTTTGGGAACTCTCGGCACAGCTTTTGCCGTGTTTAACCAACACTTAAAATTGGCTTTTCACAACCAGGCTTTTGCCAGATTGTGGCAGCTTGATGAGACCTGGTTTGATCAAGAACCTTCTTATGCCATGTTCTTGGACACCATCAGAGAAAAAAGGTTGCTGCCTGAAGTTCCTGACTATGTCATGTTTAAAGGCGAAGAACAAAAGAAATTCACCCAAATTATTGAGCCACAGAAAGATATGCTCCACCTACCAAACGGCAAGACATTGCGTCGCCTGAGAGCTGCCTACCCAACCGGAGGCCTTATATTTGCTTATGAAGATATCACCGATCGTTTGGCCACAACCAGCGCATATAATGCCTTGCTCTCCGTGCAAAAAGAAATGTTGGAAAATTTGTTTGATGCCGTTCTTATTTTTGGCTCCAACGGTCGCTTGAATTTCTATAATAATGCCTATCTGAAACTCTGGAAAGCACAGAAAACTTTTCTGACCCAGGAACCAAACTTAGAAGAAATTCTCGATAGTCAACATATCTTCTTTAGCGCAAAAGAAAATTGGGAAAGCTTAAAGAAAGAAATTACGGCGCATCTTTTGTCTATGACGACCAAAACTTTTATCTTGAACCGAAAAGACGGAACGGATATTGAGGTCGCCAGCTCTAACCTCTCTGATGGCTCGCTCATGATTACATACAAAAAAGCCTCCTATAATTGACAAAAAAATTTTTTTATGTCACACTGTGGGCAGGTGCGGCATAATCGCCAGAAATTATGGAGTTGGGAATGGAAGACGAGTCTTCAAGCTTAAATATTGAGTGGAAAAAAAATCAAGGCTTCGGAGCCACCGAGAAAATAACTCGCAAAACAGATACGCAAAAGGCTCTTGCTTTTGAAGCAACCGAAAAAAAGGCCGTTAGCACAACCCTTTCTGTGAAACCTACCGAGCTTCCTAAGGGATTAAAAAAAATCCGCAAGAAAATTAAAGAGGTCTATGATGAGGATGAGGATGAGGATGAGGACTTTTATGACGGTGTTCCTCATGATCTCAATAACTCTCTCATGAATGCCCTTTATGAAGATGAAAAAAAACAGCTTCAGCAAAAGGAAACGCTGAAAAATCAAAAGATGCAACAGACTGCCGGGCGACTTGAGGCCGTGGTCGTGGCCGACAAATTGGCAAAAGAAGCTGGTCTGAAAAGTTTAAGCAAAACGGTGGCTGCTAAAAATTTATCAGATGTGACACTTATTGATAGCTCTCTGGAAAAAATTTTAAGCGAAGAAATTAGTACGAAAACAAAAACTCGTCGTGTTCGCAAACTCTCAAAGGCTGAAACTGTCACCATGCTGCGCGGTATTACACGAATCCGCAGAATGGCCTTAGCTGCTGACGAATCTCAGCTCAAAGCTCTCGAGAAAATGAAGATTGAAGACATCATCAACGCCGGAGAAAAATCTACCGACGATGCAAAAGTGGCAGAACTTATTCTTAAAAAATCTGGCCGCAAAAGCAAAAAAGATGTCAACAAAATCGTCGAAAAAAGCAAAAAACAAAAAAATATCAAAATCAAAAATCCAAAAACCAAAGAAAAAGATACCCCTCGGCAAAGACTTAATCTCTCTGCTAAAGATATCTTCCGTGACTAGCCGGTCGAGCGACCTGAGGCATAACCTAGCTGTGAGCCGCACCGCTCCCGTTGGTCGGGGTGCTGGCGCAAGTGTCCTAGAATAGTTTGAGGATACTTTGGCTGGCTTGAGAGGCCAGAGAGAGGGAATTAATGGCTAATTGTTGGCGGGTTTGCAAGGCCAGCATATTGGCACTTTCCTCATTCATATCCGCCAGTGTTAATTTATCCGCCCCCTCGGTTAAAACATTTATCAAATTCTCGGTGAAATCCTGGCGTGTGGTGATGATGTTATAATTATTACCTAACTCAGAGGAATAACTACGGATAACATTTATCGCCGATGTCAGTTCTTCTATTGATTTATTGATGTCGTCGTGGCTTTTCCAATCAAAAACCGTAAAACCCAAAGCTTTTAAGCTCATATCCCTGCCCTGAACTTCCAAACTTGCCGTATTGTCCTCGTTAAATTTAACCGTGAGATTTTTTGGCTGTAGCAGATTTATGCCTTTATATCCGGCGTCTTTTATCAGGGCATCGTATTGCCTAAGAATTTCTTGATATTGAAGGCTCTCATTACCTAGATCTTGCGCTGTTTCCTTATCATCTTCTTTTTCTATCTTTTCAGGTAACTCCCAGATAGATGTCATTCCTACATTGAGCTTGTCTTTAACATCACTTGCTGCGATTTCTTGAACGGTTGTCGTGGAATCATTTTTTAATTCTTTATCTTCTTTTACTTCATACCAATTGGTCTTTCCATCCTTTTCAAACGCAAGCTTTGCTCCTTGAGCAATATTTAAAATATTAGAGCCATCACCCCCATTATAGCCATTGTAGATCTCTGAAGAGGAATTAGTAGCAAAATAAATCTGAGCCGTGGATAAGATATTAACGGTATTGCCGCTTGTTGTTGATAAAACTAATCCACGTCCTTTTTCTGCTTTAATATACAAATTACCAGCAATGTTATATGCTTTGGCGTTATAAGCATAGATCCCTTGTCCATTTTGGCCAGAAGTTTCGATATTTATTTGCGACCCGAAATTTATATTAACTATTGAATCTCGACAAGACATGATTCCGTATCCACTTTGTCCGGAGGTTTCAATACTTATTTCTGCTCCCGGGTTTATGTTAATGGTTGCATTTGTATGACCAATAATTCCATGCCCATAAGAACCGAAGGTTCGAATACTTATTTTAGCGCCAGAATTTATATTAATAATTGCATCTGTATAAGCAAAAATACCATCCCCCGCCTCACCTGAAGTTTGAATTTTTATAGTATTTTCAAGATTAATGGCAGCTCCTGAAAAACAAGTTATTGCCGCCTTGCTTTCAGAGGAGGATGCAAAATCAACACAAATATCAATATCTCCAATACTAGCTTCAACATCAGTACCATTTACAAATATTGCGTGCAGACCTCCTGAAGACGCTTTATTTTGGTAATTAATACTTAAATCAGAAACCTCACAACCATTCTTGGTGATATTTATCAGATTTTGAGCTGTATTTGCCGTAGCTGACAAGGAGGAAAACTTATTTGTATCCGTATCGTAATTGCCGAAGTACCCGACACCAACAAGTTTTTGGTTTTCTTTTAGGCTTAATCTACCAGAGGTGGAGATATCGCCCAAATCAATGGCACCATAAACACAAATTGTCTCTTTGCCGGAATTAACCGCATCTCTTAATTCTTGCGCCGTGGTGACAACGGCACCGTTTGTTCCAACTCTTTCTTCAAAGAAAGATTTATCCGGCACTTCATCTGTTTCTAAGGCTTGGTTAGCCGCTGCTTTGGCCTGCTCCAGAAATTCCGTGGCGCTTTCTAAGGCCGTGGTGGCAGCCTTGATGGTGCTCACCGCTTGTCCCATGCTGTCTAACAGAGCATTCAAGTCATCTGCACGGTTATTTAATGAAAGAGCTGTATAGTAAGAACTTGGGTTATCTATGGCAGAATTTACTTTCTTGCCAGTAGAGAGCTTGTTTTGGGTAG
>CALXVX010000081.1 GCA_944392215.1 uncultured Alphaproteobacteria bacterium
GAGGGGACGATTCGCACAAAGATTCGCAAAGCCTTGATCTGATTCACTCTGACTCCTTGCCCCGCCTTATTTTTGGCAATTTTCACTAAAATAGATTTTTGAGTCAAAAGTATAAATTTGCTTAAAAACGCTTAAAAATCAACCCTCAAACTGCTTTTTTTTTTTTTACAAGTAGCAATTTATGCTATAACTAAAATTACAACCGTATTATCTTTAGAAGCCATTAATTTTATCATTATGAATCGAAAAAACTTTTTCATTTTTCTCAAACTAGCGTGTTTGAGCGATTTGGGAATAGATTTGATTGATTTATATGAAGTAAGAGAGAGAAATGGCTTTCATCATAAAAAACATCGGTTAACGGCCGATGTTCCCTTGAAAATAATAACAAAAAATAAATATTAACGAAGTTTCCTCTAGGAACTCGCCCATCCACCAAAACCAACAACAAATCCCGCTTAGCAAGCGCAAAGGCGAAGTACAGTAACCTTTGTTTGGATTTTGAGGCTTTGGTCAAGATGAGTTTGTTCTGATGAGGAAATCCTTAAAGTAGGACTTTGCTTGTGGAGAGATTCACCAGTATTCATGCCTACAAAACAAGAATTATGGCAAAGAAGTTTTTCTACGCTATTGCTATGATGATCGCCATGGCCATCAGCTTCTCGGCATGCACCGAGGGCGGCATCGCTGACATCGACGGTGATATGTCGATTGATATCAACGGCGGCGAGAACAAGCCTGCTGATCCAGACACCTACGAGCTCATCACCGAGCACGTGGGGTTCGCCATCGAGGGAGACATCCTCCTCGACGACCACGACGCTGTTCTGTTAAAGAACGGCGAAGAGGTCGAGCGCCACGCTTACGCTGGCGAGTTTTTACTCAGCCAGAACGAGGTTACGCTGAAGCGCAGCGTTGCAGAAAAGCTTCAGCAAGACACCATTGTTTACAATGGCGGATTTGACCTTGCTGGGGTCGCAGTTCTGACCGTTTCTTCACAGCTGCAAAGCTGCGATGAAGTCTACTGTACTGAAAATGGCAAAACATACTGCCACCCTCAGTTTGCAGAACAGAGTAAAGACGCCGTACCGGCGTTGAATCTCTGCAACCCGCAGCAGAGCATCTTGGTGCTCCACACCATTGACGGCGATATCCTCAACGGAGACGTAAATATTGAGGACCAGAAATGGCCCATTGAGATTATCGTCACCGACGACGACGTTCGCACGGTGGATTATTCGGATGCCAAGGTTATCTCGGCCGATGAGGTTGAGATTATAAAGACCGTAAAGGTCAACGGCTCTGTGGTGGAAACGTCTCCCATCCGAGTTGCCTATCACGCAACTCTGGAGTGTGGTGGATTAATTTCCACCAACGACCTCACGCCTCTGGCTTACGGATCGGACTCAAACGTCAACGGCGAAATGGTAACCATCAACATGAACATTGTTAGCTTTACGGCTAGCGTGGACATGCCGGCTACCGTATCGTTTGAAGACGAAGGTTCGAGCCACACTGCCAAGGTTGTCTACAACAGCCTGTATGTCACCAGCAATGGTGATATTAAGGTTGTTGATAATTCAACCGAAAATATTGATATCCTGAACACGGCTTACTTCAAGCTGGTTTGTGACGGTATCAATATGGCCGAGGATGACAAACTCATTCGTCAAACCTCGCGTGTGTACGCCGAGTTTGAGAAGGAGGAGAGCGGATTTATCTATTTCATCCTTCACGAGAAGGAGGATATCCGCTTCACTGCTCCTTCGGGAGTTTCCATCATCTCTGGTTCAGACGACGAGTTCGTCGTTGAGGATTTGACGCTGAGCCAGACGGGCCGCAACCAGGGTAACTGGAATACGATGAAAACCTCAACGGTCAACGGCGTGAAGTTCACGTCGTATAGCCGTGAAGATATTTACAACTACTCGCACGGTATCACCAATACCGTGAAAGTGACCAAGAACGATGACTTCATCATCATCCACAATGGTCATGAGTACGCAGTAAAGATCAACGAGGTGTCTATTGCCGCCGCAGCTCCTGTTGCAGGCAACGTGACCACGGACAACGTCTACAAGACGCGTCCCTACACGTTGGTCTACACGGCCTCGCGAAACGACGTAAAAGCCGAAGACAAGACGGTCTTCACGCTCAAAGTCAAGGAAGATGTCCTTGATTGGGAGCTTGACGACTATGCTGTTGTAACCGGCCGCAATGAGGTAACCATTAAAGCCTACGAGACCCGCAATGGGGTTCGTACCGGCAGAGTGGAAACTCTCACGGCAGGCTACAGCGCAACCCTCACCGCCGGTGCAATCATCACGAAGACGTCGCAAGACGTTCTTCGTCTGGTGAATAGCACGGCCACTCTCTCGGGCTCGACGGCTTCATTCGACTATGTCCTCGGCAGCGAAAGCTTCGAAGACAAGTGGAATTGGAGCGCGTCGAATACCGCCACGTTTACCCTGCCCGACGGCAAGACGCAGGTTACGAAGCCCATCAAGGCTGACTATTCTGTGAGATCGACTGGACTCAACATCAACGGCAACGTTTACAGCAATGCAGCCAAGCTGTATGCTGACAACATCGCTGTTGCAGAAGATGTCCAGAAGATTCAAGTCGTAAAGGCAGACATCGACGGTTATGAGGCCATTTCAGGTTTCTTGACCACTTGGTATCGCAACATTAATGGAGCTCTGGTTTCTCAGGGTAACATTATTGTTGTAAACTACCGAAACATCAGCGACAAGAACAAGAACATTCTTGTTGTTCGCGATGCTTCTAACGGTCAGGAAATTAAGCGAGAGAACGCTAACAATATTGCGGCAGAAACCATTCTGTCTGTTGTCTATGGCAACAATGGAATGTCTGTTGCAACGCTGATTGGCGTTACCTCGACGAATAACCAGCCGAAGGACTGGCGTTATGAAGCTATTAATAGCAGCGCAGCTCTGACAGTTGATGAACTGGCTGTTGTTACCCAGCGCCTTCCCAATCCCTACATTGCTTACGCAACGGTAGAAAACGGAAGCCTGAAATTGGGTAACTTCATTTTCTACTAATAATTAAATCAATCATCGCCCCGACCGCTAGCCAGACAAAGCTAACGGAAGGGGCTTTAACCCAAAAAAACCCAAAAAATGAAAAAGATCTTATTGGCTCTTGCCACCGCAATATTCGGCCTTTCTGCCAGCGCGCAGAACATCGACGGCCGAACCACGGTCATCAACGGCAACCAGAACTTCCAACTGGCAGCCGTTGGCGCCTTCACCTCCATCAACGGAGACAATGTCTCCGGAGGAGGCGCTGAGGTGCTCTATAATTACAAGCGCCTCAGACTGAGCGCCGAGTACGTCTATGCAAAAGATGGTCACGTAGACCGGTCTTTTGCGAACGTCGGTATCGGTCTGGCCCTTGTAGGGAACCCGAACGTAAAAGTTCGGCCCTACATCATGGCACGCGTCGGTGGCGCAAGTCAGAGTTCATTCTCTTGCTACGGGACGAAAGTCCAAGGTGGCAACGAGAATGTCGACGTAAACATGAACTTCGTCCATGTTTACAAAAGTTATGACTGGAACCTTCAGACTTCTCTGGAGTTCCAGGTAGATTTCGTTCTCTCAAAGCTGATAACCTTATCAGCTTTCGTAGGCGGAATCTACAACCCCTTTGAGGGAGACCAAACCTGGTCTGACCTGGGGGATGTCAACATTGACGCTCCTCAAGGCACCCACTTTGAGGTTTCCCTCTCGAACCTGAAACATGTCGTCAAAAACGACAAATTTGGTTACTCCGCTGGAGTAAAACTGAATTTTAGATTCTGATATTATTATAAGCAGCAGCCGTCACACTGACCCTTCGGGATCAGGAGGCGGCTGTTGTATTTTTAAATCACCGACACACAAAAAAGCCTGCTCTCTCAAGCAGGCTTTTTCTTATCATCCAATCTGGCTTAGAATGTATAGCGCAAACCACCATACCATTCGTGAGCTGTAGTCTCGCCATAATCAATTTCTTCCATATCCATATAGCGATATCCGGCATCAAAGTTCAAGCAACGATTCAGACGCAAAGACAAACCGGCACCAAGCATCCAGGTGAAGTTATCTTCATCCCAAGAGTAGCCATACCCGCTCTCAGAGTTCTTGTGCTCAATTTCCATACGGGTAATACCGATACCACCGGCCACATAAGGGCTAATCCAGTAGTTAGGCATAAAATCAACATACGCATTCAACATAAAAGAATCAGACTCTTGAGAAACATCGTATTTTGAAAGACCGCTCTCATAGTGGTCATCTGTACCATCACGATAAATATATTCACCCTCAAGACGGAAATATTTGTACTTATAACCCAAAGCACCGGAAACATTCCAAGTACTGCTTAAATCAACACGAGCAGCACGAGAAACGCTATCATCCTCATCATTCAAGTTATAATCGGTATAACCTCCTCTAACGGCAACATAAAAACCGTCACGAGCCTCAGCAACAGAGCTGACAGCCAAGGTCAGAACCAAAGCAGATGCAGCAGTGGCAAAAATCTTATTCATTAATAACTCTCCTTTGTTTTGTTAATTTTGTCCAAAATTACCATGACTTATAAAAATAATCAAGCTTTTTTTTATAATTGCCTCAAGTTTAATCACAAAGATATTATAAAAGAGTTAATATTCCCAATTTTCCACATCTTGTCTTTTCTCTCTTTCCCCAAACACCGCCAAGCCCCTAAGCATTTTACCCCTATACTACTCAAGAAATACTGGAAATCTCAGAAAATAGCTATATAATATTCGGCAGCAAAATAAATTAAAGGAGTTTTGATTGATGAAGCGCATCAGCACCGTTTTACTGGCTTTTCTATTTGGTTTGTATGGCTCTCCGGCCTCCGCGCAAGAAGCCGCTCCCGCTTGGCAACCCAACCCCGAGCACTCCGTTGTCTTGGAAGAAATTGCCTCTGCCATTGGCCCCTCCGCGCTTGAAAATATCAACAACGCCGAACAAGTCTTTTGCTACCAGATCACCAATCGGCCGGAAAACTACACCGGCTACACCATTGATGGCATGGCCATTGTCGGATTCTGTGGTATCATCAACCAAGAGCTCCAAACTATGATAACCTCTGAGTTGTTTATGAACCCCGACAATATTGTTTTTGATGTCACCGAAAACTGCATTATCCGCCCCAAAGTTATGCTGCGTTTTGTTCGCGGTGTGGATTTCACTGATGTTTTGCTCTCCTCTCCCTGCCACGCATTTGCTATTTTCTATGGTGGCAGAGTCAACACCTTCAATGCCAAGCCGGCCGCCCAAATTATTGATGCCCTCATCAATCCCCTAATCAAGGGCAAGGTTGATTTTGCCTCTCCGGCATTGTTCAACCAATTACTGCCCATCGGGGTTGCCCAAACTGAAGAACAAAAACAACTCCTAAATAAAAAGAATGAACCCATCCGCAATTGGATAAAAACTCAAGAAGAGGAAGAAAATAACGCCCCCAAGGGTTGGAACAAATTAAAAGTGAAGAAATAAAAAAAATGAAGTTACATATTGCTTATCAAGGTGTGGCCGGAGCCTATTCTCACATTGCCGCCAAAACTCTTTTCCCCAATGCAGAATATATCCCCTGCTTCAGCTTTGCCGAGGCCTTTGCTCTTGTCCAACAAGAGAAGGCTGACCTGGCGGTTATTCCCGTAGAAAACTCCAACGCCGGCCGCGTGGCAGATGTTCACTTTCTGCTACCGCAGACAGGCCTATCCATCAGCGGAGAATTTTTTCTCAAAATAGAGCATCAACTCCTAGGCCTGCCCGGTAGCCGCCTGGAAGACATCAAACAAGCTTTTTCTCATCCCCAGGCTTTAGCTCAGTGCTCCAAGTTTCTGAGCAGCCACGGCATTACCCCTGTTGCCGAGAGTGACACCGCTATTTCTTGTGAAAAGATAAAATCTCTGCAAGACAAGTCTTGTGCTGCCATTGCCTCAACCCTGGCAGCTGAAACCTATGGGCTTGAGATATTGTCCTCTAATATTGAAAATGCCTCAAACAACACCACACGCTTTTTGATTATGTCACCCCATAGCCAAATTCCTGAGGATGACGGTGGCGATTTCATCACCTCTTTTATCTTTCGTGCCAAAAATATTCCGGCAGCTTTGTATAAAGCTTTAGGCGGATTCGCCACCAACGGCATTAATATCACAAAACTCGAAAGTTACCTGCTGGAGGGCAAATTTGTCTCAGCCCAGTTTTATGTTGAGATTGAATCTCACCCCTCGCGCATAGCGTTCAAAAACGCCTTCGCCGAGCTGGAATTCTTCTCAACCCATGTTCATATGCTGGGCACCTACCCCGCACATCCATACAGAAAAGTATAAGATTAGAATTTAGATTCTGATAAATTTTTGATTGAGGCTTCAATCAATTCATCTTGCGCATGAGCATCCAACTTTTGCGCCAAAACAGTCTTAGCCGTCAAAATCGTACGCTCAACCGCCAAGGCAGATATTTCCTTGGCCGCCAAATCTTGAGCAGACTTCACCCGCGCTTTGGCCTCTTTTTCTCTTCTGTCCATATCATTTTCAAGCTTAGACATCTGATCCTTGCGCAGCAAATTAATCTCTCTTTCCGAGCGGGATAATATCTCTGCGGCCTCCTGTTTGGCATGACGATACTTACGCTCATATTCTGCCAAAAGCTTTTGCGCCTCTTCTTTTAAATTTGAGGCATCTTCAATTCTCTTGCCAATCAGGTGCGCTCTTTTGCGCAGCATGTGTCTAAGCATTTTCCACACCGGTCTGGCCAAAGCAACAACCGCCAAAACAAAAGACACGGCAACCCAAAACTCCGCGCTCTGATAAAACGGCTCGGCATGCCCGCCAAGTTCCTGCGCGGTTGTCTCAAGAGCGTTCACCACGCTGTCTGCGGCATCCAAAACCGCATTTTGAGTAGCATCAATAAGTTCGCGATTCTCTACGGGCATAATTACTTATTCTCCGTCATCTTAAGGGCCGTCTGAATTTCTTTGGCCGAAACCTTTGCAAAACCAATTTTTTTGAGCACCAGCGGTGTTAGTTCTTCAACCATAGACTCAACATTGCCCAAAGCCTTTTGCTTGGCCGCGGCAATTTTCTTCTCACCGGCAGCAATTTCGGCATTCAATTCTTGGGTAAGCTCCTGTTGTCTGCGCTCAATCGTGGCATTGAGTTCATCTCTTGTTTTTTGCAAAGAAGCATTAGCCTCATCAGAAGCTTTTTTCAGAGCCTGGTTATATTTTCCAAGCGTTTTTTCAACCTTTTGCTTGAGTTCTTCGGCAGCGGCCAAATCGGCATCAATCTTAGCCTTGCGCAAATTAATCATCTCCGCTGTTTTGGGAATGATAAACTTGCTCATGATAAACAGCATCAAAAAGAAAGACACACACAGCCAAAAAAACTGCGAGGGGAAAATGCTGAAATCAAGCTGCGGCATAGCCAAACTCCTTAAATTTTAGATACAAGTTTCAAGAAAGATCCCCTTTCTTAGGAGAGGAGTGCACACACCAAAACTGCTGCCTGCGGCTCCTCTCAAGAAATGGTAACCTCTGCTTAAAAAATTAGTTTCCGGTCAACATAACCAGAGCAATAACGAGTGCATACAATGCAATCGCCTCAACGGCGGCAAATCCGGCCCATCCATAAATATCAACATCTTTTTTGACCTGCGGATTGCGTCCGACAGTAGAGATAATAGTCGTCCATACCTGAGACACACCCCAAGCGGCAGCCATCATGGAGAGAGCACACATACCAGCGCCAATATAAGCTAACGGTTCCATTTTATTTCCTTTCCTAGAGTTAGTTAAAATAAGTTTTTCAATCTTAGTGTTCGTGCAAAGCATCCCCCAAATATATACAGCTCAGCACCGTATAAATAAAGGCCTGCAACAAAGCAATAAAGATTTCAAAACAAACGATGCAGCAGTTAAACAGCACCGGAATAAAACCCAGCACCCCGAGAGCGGCCACAAACCCGGCAATAATCTTGAGCATGATATGCCCAACCGTCATGTTTGCCACCAAACGGACTGTAAGGCTAAAAGGCTTAGACAAGAAAGAAATCATCTCAATCGGCACAATCAAGGGAGCCAAAGCCATAGGGATCCCCCTTGGCATAAATGTTCTAAGCCAGCCGATTTTCTTTCTTTTTATACCAATAAGAATGTTAAATGCCAAAGCAATCAGAGAAAGACTGCCAACCGCGGTCAAATGAGAGGTAAATGTAAAGGCATAAGGGAACAAACCAAGCAAATTACCAAAGGCCACAAACAAAAACACCGTAAAGATGAAGGGAAAATATTTTAAGCCCTCAACCCCGACATTTTCTCGCAAAAGAGAAGCAATAAACTCATAAATGGTCTCCGGAACGGACTGCGCAATAGAAGGCACCAGCGTCCTTTTGCGCAAACACAGAGCAAACAGCACGGTCGAAACAAGCACAGCCAACATCATAAACAAAGCAGAGTTGGTAAAAGAGATGTCGATTCCTCCCACCTCAATCGGGACAATGGGTTTAACGACAAATTGTTCCATCGGATTGGACACGAGTTACTACTCCTTACGTTTCACTTCCTCGCTTTTGGCAAAGCGATAAACATTCAAAACACCGGCACCACCGCCAAAGAACATAAACAAAATCAGCAACCACGGCTGGCAGCCGGTCAACTTATCCAACAAAAAACCTATTGCCGCCCCAACCAACACACCTGAAAGCAATTCCACCCCGATTCTAAACCCGACCTTCGAGGCATAAGCAAACTCAGACTCTGTTTTATCCTTGCGCGCCAAAGCCTCCTTGGATTTCAAATCACGGATTTTTTGTTCCAGTTGTTTGATGTCCTCAGGTGTTTTCTTCATTTCCAAACTCTACATTATAAAATGTTAAGCAGTTATTAAAAAGAAAGAGTAATTTTTATTTTTTAGTATGTATTTTTGCTAATCTATCTTCAACTAAAGCAGCAAAGCTCTCATAAGAATGCACACCGGGCAACATTTCGCTTTTGCCTTGAGAAGAGATAACAAAAGACGGCGTACCCTGGATTCCGAGCTGGCTGATGCCATTTTGGCGGTTAGAGAGAATCTCTCGAGCATTATCATCATTTTTAAGACAAAGTTTGGCCTTTTCCTGTGGCAAGCCGCTTAACGCCGCATACTGTTTCAAAACCTTATCCGGATTTCTAGACAATCCCCATTCACGTTGCTTTTTGAACAAAACATCCACAAAGGGGAAATATTTGTCTTCATCGACACATTCAGCCAAAAGAGCAGCATTCATGGATTCTTTGTCAATCGGAAATGGTACAAACACAATGCGCAACAACCCCTTATCAACAAAATTTTCTTTGAGCTTCGGCAAGGTGTGTAAATGGAAATCGGCGCAATGGGAGCAACCAAAAGAAGAATATTCATACAATGCAACCGGAGCATTCTTATCTCCGATACTATGCTCATCAGGCAGCACGAAGTTGTCCGGAATGTCCGGCAGATTTGTTAAATCCTCTTGTGCGGCAGCCGGCTGTACCAAAACAATATTGCCATCTTCCGTCATCTCAAAGCCCTTGCTGGAAAGATACATTCCTCCGGCCATAAAGAAGATAACAACCGCAGCCACCAAACTGCTCAAATTTTTAATAATGCGTTCAAACCTCATTCTGACTATTACCCTTATTATTACTGATAACGCTGCATCCGAGCTCAATAAGTTTTTGTTTCAATTCAGGATTTTCAACCCCGTCACTCAAGTTCTTAATATAATTTTCTTCTTCTTTGGTTACAAGTATTTTTTGCGTCACCTGCATATCTTGCGATTCACCATCTTCAAAACAGAGCTCTGAGTTTTGGATAATGCGAATATCTGAAATTGCCTGATACCCAAAATAGAAGTTAATTTTTTCCTTAATAATCTTCTCTCGCAACTGGAGTTCTAAGGCAAAAGCTCCCGACGGGACCTCTATTTGCAAACAACCGCCATCTTTACTGCCGCGACGAGACACAATTTGCTTAGGAAGCGTATAGGCAGCCACATCCTCACCAACGATTTCTTTCCAATTAGAGAGCAGATCAATCTCCGTAAAACCTTTTTTCCCAAGCAAATTCTTAGCCAGCGGCATCAACATTTTTGCCACCGACTGCAAATCATGAGTCCGCCTCTCCTCACTGATGAGGTTTGTTTGCTTATCCTTTTTTACCATAGGGAGCAATCTAGCAAACAATATCAACAAGGGCAAGCCTTTTGTTGACGAGGGCCAAAGTTTGCGCCTATAATCAGCACAAAACAAAAGGGAGAAAGAATATGGAATGGCATCAGATATTGCATGCTGTATTATCGCTGATTTTTGTTATCGGCCTACTGTTTTTGACCCTTTGGATATTTAAGTTTTGCGAGCAAAAAGGCCTAAAATGCAAGTTTATCAAAGATCTCAATGCCAGCCGTAGAATAGATATTTTAGAAAAACGCGCCATCGATTCTCGCAACCAAATTGTATTACTCAGAGCAGATCAAACCGAATATTTTGTCTTGCTTGGCCAAACCGGAAATCTGTTGCTGAAAACCAACTCCCGCCAGGACAAAAAAGATGAATAAAAAATCACTTTTAGCCATTTTAGTTTTTATTTTTGCCGCGCTCTGCTATACTGAACCGGCCTTTGCCCAAAGCCTGAATATCAGCCTTGGTGATACGCCGAGCGGCACCGCCACGGGAAGAATTTTCAGTGTTCTGATGATGATTACGGTATTGTCGTTAGCACCATCGATTCTGATTATGATGACATCTTTTACCCGTATTATCGTCGTATTTTCCATCACGCGCAGTGCTCTGGCCACCAACGCCACTCCGCCCAACATGGTTTTGGTCTCACTGGCTTTATTCCTGACACTATTTAT
>CALXVX010000082.1 GCA_944392215.1 uncultured Alphaproteobacteria bacterium
TCGGTGCGGTTATCGAAATGGAGGGAATGGGCAGCAATGTGGCTCCCCGTGTTCAGGTAACAGGTGTTAATGCCGATGGCTCTCTCAATGTTACTGCAGACCCAGGGTATTTTAACGCCAACCCGACGGAGATTCCTGATTCCAGCCAATGGACAATGTCTACGACCTCTTATTATGTCGGCGGTAGCACCAGCACCGAGCGCATGATTTCTCAAAACCAATCCGTGGTTATGGATATTACTGCCAATGACGGCGCTTTTGAGAAACTTTTCCGCGCTTTGGGGCAAATTGCTCAGGGAAATATTGTTGATACCCGCAACCCTGCCGATATTGAGGGATTGATTAATGACAACAAAGCCTACGACCTCATCATGGAAGGCAGCCAGATGCTGATGAATGCTGTTGATGACAGCGGAGATACTACAAAATCAGGACAAAACTCAAGTTTGGCGGTTGTCACTTCTAAGATTGATGCAAACTACGTCTTGCTCAACAATGTGGATGAAAACCTGACCCTGGTTCAAAACAATCTCCAGACCAGTGTCGATTCAATTAAAAACGTTGACCAGACAGAGGCTGCCGTGAAAGCCCTCTTGGCAATGAACAACCTTTCAGCATCTTATTCTGTGCTGCAAAATGCCATGAGTATGTCTTTGCTCAATTATTTGAATAACTGATTTTCTATGTATTAAAAAACAGCCCGCTTTTAGCGGGCTGTTTTTGTGTCTCGATTTTTAGGCTGTTTTATCTGAGGTGCATCTTTCTCTGATGGTTTCAAACAAAACATATAACAACGGAATAACAATCAAACCAGCCGCTGTTCCAAGCAACATTCCATAGAATACTGGAACACCAATGGCAATACGGCTTGAGGCGCCGGCTCCGGTAGCCACAATCATCGGCAATACGCCTAAGATGAATGTGAATGCCGTCATCAAAACCGCACGGAAACGTTCCTTGGTGCCGGTCATTGCCGCTTTAACAATGCTTGCGCCTCTTTCTCTCTCTTCTTTAGAGAATTCAACAATCAAGATTGCGTTCTTACTGGCCAAGCCAACCAACAAAATCAATCCCAATTGGGCATAAATACTCAACGGCAGTCCGGTTATAAACAGGCCGGCCAAAGCCCCCAGCATGGCAACCGAAACCGAACTCAACACCGGCAGCGGCGTCATCCAGCTTTCATATTGCGCAACCAAGAACAAATAACCAAACGTTATGGCCAGGGCTAACAAGTAGCCGATTTGTCCGCCACTGTCTTTTTCTTGGTAGCTGATTCCTGACCAAGCGTAGTTAAAGCCTTGAGGCAACTTCTTAGACAATTCTTCCAAGGCAGACATGGCCTGACCGGTACTGACGCTGTTGTTCTGAACAGCCGTAATGGTTGCACTCGGATATTGGTTATAACGCGTAACAACACGTGGCGAGAGAACCTTGCTCAGCTTTACGACGCTCCCCAATGGTACCATCTCTCCATCTTTGTTGGCTACGTGTAACTTGCTGATACTATCAATATCCTTACGGAACTTCCAGTCAGCCTGGATCATTACCTTGTTTACCTGAGTACCAAAGTTTACATCGTTGATGTAACTTGAGCCGAGGTAATTTTGCAAAACAGAGAAGATGCTTCCGATAGAAACACCCATCGCTTCTGCTTTTTGGCGATCTATATCAAGGTAGATGTTCGGTGTTTGAGCTGTGTAGGTCGTATAGGCATAAGAGACCTCCGGAGCCTGATTTATCTGCAACAGCATATTCTGCAGAGCAGCCTCAATCTTTTGTGGATTATCTGTATCCGTTGACAACAGACGATAATCCATACCACCGCTCATACCAAGTCCCATAATTGCAGGTGGTTCAAACAACTGGACTTCTGCCTCCGGAAGGTTGGCAACCTTGGCACGAATCCGGTTCAGAATATTGGTAGAGTAAAGCTCATCGCCCTTACGCTCAGTCCAAGGTTTTAAGGTAATGAAGCCCAAAGCTACGTTTTCACCGGTACCTCCAATCATGCTCACGCCGGCAACAATCATGATGTTATCGACCCCTTCTTCTTCCTTCATCAGCGGATAGATTTCGTCAATGAACTTCTGTGTACGTTCACGGGTGGCGCCTTCAGGCAGCTGAATGTTTATCATAATAACGCCCTGGTCCTCACTTGGAATAAACGATGTCTGACTGATACTTAAAAAGCCATATACACCGGCGACGATCAAACCAAAAAGAAGCGCAATAACAGATACTTTTCTAGCGACAATTGCAACTATTGCAACGTAAGTATCTCGAGATTTGCTCAAAAATTGGTTAAACCAAAACAGAGGTCCGTGCTGTGTGGGTTTTAACGGACGTAATATGGTAGCGCACAAAGCCGGCGACAATGTTAAGGCATTGATGGATGAAAATGTTACCGAAGTAGAAATTGTTATCGCAAACTGCTGATAAATCTTACCGGTAATTCCTCCCATAAAGCCAACAGGGACGAAAATCGCCAACAACACCAAAGTTGTTGCAACAACCGCGCTTGATACTTGTTCCATGGCCTTAATTGTGGCTTCTTTAGCCGTCAGATGTTCTGTTTCCATCAGATACAAAACACGCTCAACCACAACAATGGCATCATCTACCACCAAGCCGATGGCCAAAACCAATCCGAACAAGGTTAGCATATTGATGCTGTAGCCCAAGGCCAACATAACCGCAAAAGTAGCAAACAAAGAAACTGGAATCGTCAATGACGGAACCAATGTCGCCCGCCAGTCTTGCAAGAAAATGTAGCAGACCAAAACAACCAGTACAAAGGTTAAAACCAAGGTGAATACAACTTCTTCAATAGAGGCCACAATATAGTCTGTTGAGTCATAACCAATTACATATTCCATATCTTCAGGGAAACTTTCTGCCAGGCGGGCTATTTCGGCTTTAACAGCCTTCATGGCATCCAAGGCATTGGCACCCGCCAACTGGTTGATGGCAATGGCAACGTTAGGAGCATTGTTGAACTTAGACGTGGCCTTATAGCTTTCTTCTCCGATTTCTACTCTGGCAATATCTTTCAGCCTCAGCAAGCCTCCCTGCTCTGCGGTGCGAACAATGATGTTTTCAAAATCCTCTACCTCATTAATACGGCCTTGTGTTTGCAGAGTATACATCATTTGTTGGTGGCCATCTCCGGGCATGGCTCCGACACTACCAAGTGATGGTTGGTAGTTCTGGCTTTCAATTGCCGCCGTAATGGTTTCCAGCGGCAGATTTAATGCCGTAATCTTGTCGGCATCCAGCCATACACGCATGCTTAGTCTTGAAGAATAAACATTAACCTCACCAACACCATAGACACGAGCCAAGTTGTTTTTGATATTGTTTTGGACGTAGTCGGCCAATTCCAGCGTGCTGTGAGTGCCGTTAGGAGATCCAATAGAGATAAAGCCCAAAGTGTTTGATGAACGGCTTCTTACCGTCAAACCTTGTCTGGTTACTTCTGTCGGCAATTTGCTTTGGGCTTGTTGGATACGGTTTTGAACCTTTACCTGAGCCATATCCCTATCGACCCCTACCTTAAACGTAACCGTCAACTGGTAGCTGGAGTTCTCTGATGATGAAGACATATATAGCATGTCTTCAACACCGTTGATTTCCTCTTCCAGCGGAATACCAATGGTTTTGGCGACAACCTCAGCACTGGCTCCAGGATAGGTGGCTGAAACCACAACCTCCGGCGGCGTGATCTCGGGATAAAGCGCAATCGGTAGTGAAAATACGGAAATAATACCAGCCAAAGTCAATACGATGGAAATTACCATCGCAAAGCGCGGGCGCTCAATGAATATTCTGGAAAACATCTGTTATTTTACCTCCGCCGTGTCAGAAACCAACTGAGCTTTTACCGGTTGACCTTCTCTAACTTTTTGCAAGCCTTGAACAATAACTTTATCATCTGCAGAGAGCCCGTCTAAAACAACTTGTTGATCCTCAATTACATCACCCAAAGTTACCCTTCTCTGCTCAGCAATGTTATCCTCGGTAACAATCATAACATAGTTGCCGTGTTCATCCTGAGCCAAGGCCGCCTGTGGAACCAGCAGGGCCATCTGCTCTTTTTTATCACCTATGCGGATATCAACATAGTTGCCCGGAATCAGCAAGCCTTTGTCGTTGCTGTATTCGGCATAAACCGCTATGGTTGCCGTATCAGTATTTACCTCATTATCCGTAAATCTAGACTGCAGATGATTTACCAGTACCGTGCCGTTGGAGAGCACCAACTCGGTCTGCAGCTGAGCACCCTTGCCATCATATGTTTGGCGCATATTGAGCATGTCTTTATCCGTGACCGAAAAGGCGACCCGAATCGGATCTGTTTGGACAATACGAGCCAAAGTTTGTGTGGCTGAGGACACATAGTTGCCCTCTGTTACCAGAGCTTTACCAATGCGGCCGCTGATAGGTGCTTTAATCTCCGTGTATCCCAAATCAATTTTAGCCAAGTCCAAATTTGCCTGAGCTTGAGCAACTTCTGCCTTTGCCTGCAGATATGTACTCTCTGCCGTATCTAATGTCGCCTTAGATGCATAATTTTGTTTGCTCAAAGAAGATTGACGTTTATAGTCCCTTTCTGCTCTGACTAAATTTGCCTTGGCGCTGGCAAGCTCTGCTTCTCGCAAGGATACATTGGCCAGGTAGCGCTCTTGTTCTATTACAAACAAAATATCTCCCTCATTGACAAATGAGCCTTCTTCAAACAAAACTTTTTCGACATAACCGGTAATCTGCGGCATCAAGTTTACACTCTTTATCGCTTCAACATGGCCTATAAAAGTCTTTTTGGGGGCAATATTTCTGGTTTCCAGCTGTTGAACCAGTACATATGGCGTGCCGCCGCCCATCATTCCCATTCCGGTGGCGGGAGGGGTCAACTTGGCTTTCAAAAACCAACCGAATCCTACGCACAATCCTAAAATAACAACTTGTCTGATGATTACTCTTTTTTGTAATTTTCCTACCAGCATTTCTATTTTTTCTCCACTTTTAACCCATCCATTATCAAATCGAAAGCCTGCAACACAGAGCGGCTCAGATTCATCGGAAACCGTTTGGCAATAAAGGCATCCACGACACCGCGCCATGCGCACGACAAAAGAGTGGTTAAATCATCTATATCCACGTCAGGCCTTATTTCTCCACTTTTTTGAATAAAAGTCAACTTTTCTTTTAACGACAACCACGGATAGTCCGTAATCTCGTGTATCTGCTGACGAATGCGATTGGTGATAATTTCTGACCACTCCATCTGAAAAATTATGAAAAACAAAAACTTACAAAACTCAGGATCGCTCTCTATTGACGAAGCTGCCACCCTGAAACCTTCTCTTAAATCTTGAAGGGTTGCTATCTGTGGCTTTTCTGACCAGGTCTTGCTGTCTTTTTCCTGAAATTTTTGTTTCATCAGCTCGGCTAACAAGTCTGCCTTATTGCGAAAATGCCAATAGACTGCTCCCTTAGTCAGGTTTATTCGTTTGGCAATCTCATCAAACGTGGTTCTTGCAAAACCTTTTTCATAAAACAAATCCAATGCCGAGGCCAAAATGGCTTCTTTGGTTTGCTCGGCTTCTTCTTTGGTTCTTCTTGCCATAGTCCTCTCCAATATACATACTAAATAGGAAGTATGTATAAAAAAGATTAAAATTTTGCAAATTAATTTTTTATTTTTTTTGAAAAATTGGTATGTATAATTTTATGTCGCTTACAAATCAAGCACCCTAACCGCTTGATTAATATCTGCAAAAGCATAATCGGCGGCGGTACAGGTTTGGCCGTTTTCTGAAATCTGCACTGTTTTGAAACCAGCTTCCTTTGCCAGGCTTAGGCTCTTACAGCTGTCTTCAAACATCAGGCTTTCTTCGGGATAAATCTTGCAAAACTCACAAAACTTCTTGAAGGCTTCCACACCTTGTTTGTAGACATATCCCCCCTGTTTGGCATCGTAAATTTTCTCAAAAACATCAGCCCTTATGCCTATTTTGTTTAAGACATCCAGACTGTGGCTTACCGTGCTGTCGGTAAAAATAAACTTGCGCTGCGGAAGCTTGGCTAATGCCGTGGACAACTCTTTATTTTCTTGCAAAGGACTCACATCGGTTCGGCAAATATACTCCATAAATTCTTCTTCGGAAATTCCCAGCTCTTTCTCCACCCCCTGCGATTCATAGGGATATTTTTGCAAAAGTCTCTTTGAGATGTCTTGAGCTTCTTCCCTGCTTATATTTAGTTTGCGGCAGAAAAAATCATAAACCCGACATTGGCAGTCCTCCCCAAGACCGGAGCTCAACGGATATAGCGTCCCGTCCAAATCAAAGACCAAATTCTTAAACTCTGGCATCTGGCTTATCTTTCTTTTTTTATTGCCGTAATATTGCGAAGATAGGCTGAAGAACTTTCTAAATCTTCCAAATCCAGTGGTAATTTCAGCCGCCAGTTCGGATGCTTATCTCTGTCTGTTCCCGGAAGATTTTGTTGTTTCTCCACTTGCAGAAAATCTTCTAATTGCACCAGCACTACTTTGGAGGCTGAACGGGCGATATAGCGATGGACGGCTTCTTCTATGCCTTCCGGATATTTTTCCCCGTATATAAAGTTGCCGCTCCTTGGTCTGTCTTCCGGCCAAACCCCTGCCGCATCAAGAGAGCTTAACAACATTCCCCTGTCTGCTTCTCTTTTGTGGTAGGCATTGGCCTTTTCTTCCTCTGAGGCAATCTGCCCCAATTTCGCCGCCTCCTCAATATCATAGCCAAACCACCACATCTTTAGGGGCGGCATATCATGTGTGCCTACTGATGCAAATGCGTGTGACGGATAGTCATAGGGCGCCAAAAAGCCTCCCCAGCCGGCGTTGGCCCGCTCAGACCACAAAACACTTAGCGAATGAATATTTCTCTCTTTTAGAGTATCTACAAGGCCTTCCGGCACATTACCAATGCTTTCACCAACGATTACACATTTGTTTAAATAGCTCTCCAAAGCCACGATATTGAGCATATCTTCAAAATTGTAGTATATATATGTTCCCTCTTCCCCGTTATCAGGCAAAACGTATAACCTCATCAGGCTCATGACATGATCCATGCGCAAGGCTCCGGCATTTTTCATATTAGCCCTCAAAATTTTTATAAACGGCTCATAACGCAGCTCCTTCAACATGGTGGGAGAAAAAGCTCCAAGCCCCCATCTTTGCCCGCTCGGGAAGAAGGCATCCGGCGGAGCTCCGGCACCGACGTCTCTGATAAACAAGCCGGGATTTCCCCAAAACTCTGCACTGTCTTTGCCGACACCTACCGCCAAATCTCGGTAAAAGCCAATCTTTAGCCCCAGATCTTTGGCTAATTTTCCGGCTTCATCAAATTGTCTGGCCGCTTCAAATTGCATAAACTTAAAAAACTCTATCCGATCTTGGTGGCCGGCTCTATACTCCACAATCCCGTATGATTGCGGCGAGTGATACTCCTCAGGCCAGGCCCGCCAGCCACCCCAAACCTTGGGACTTTCGGTTTCATATAAAGTTTGAAACAAGGCCAATTTATCCAGTTCTTCACCCTGATCCTCACAGAATTTTTCAAATGCCTTTTTTCTTTCCGGAGAACCTTTGTCTTTGAATGTCTTGAAGCTCTTTTCCAACATTTTGGCCTTGAGAGGGTAGACTTTTCCGTATTGTATCAGCTCGCTGCCCCGAACTTCTGCCAAGAGCCCCTCTATCATTTGTTTATCTGCCGCATCAAACTCCGGAACTTTCTCAATATCTATATAAATCGGATTCAAAAACAATCGGCTGATGGATTGGTAGGGACTGGCATTTTCCGGAAAGTCATGACACAGTACATTTAGGGGGTTTAGCCCGATAATATCTGCCCCGCAACGTGCACATATTCTGACCAACTCCTCCAAATCCGTAAAATCTCCCACGCCCCAATTGCGTTTGCTCTTAACCGCATAAAGCTGCACCGCATAGCCCCATAATTTGCGCTCCATACCCGGTGCCTCGTAGCAGCGTTCCGGTGCTACAGCCAAACGCGATTTATAATTTTTACTGCCGACACGGACATCTAATTCATAATAGCCGGGGTCTAAAGCTTCCGTCACCGCATAATATTCTTTTGTAAGTTCTTTATCTCCTAAGCAGTAATGCTCCGGTGCCGCATTGTTTTCTATTCTGATATTTTGTTGGCGATGGTGACTGTCTTTGATAATGATACGATCAATTTTCTGCCCTTTAGGCAAAACGACGTCAAAGCATATATCTGTTTGCTTTCCTACATAAATCGGGCTTAAAACCTCACACCATCGGCGGTCCTCATATTTTTGCAGCGAGCTTTCTATCTCTTCATCAGTGCCGCAGTGATACCCCAAAGCCTCAACAAAAAAACGTATGGTTTCGGGCTTGATGTCGTACGTTTTTCTGACCATTCCCGCATCGCTGAAACTGTCTGCGATGCCTAGTTTTGATGCCAACTGTTTTAATTTATCCGTCATTTTACCCGTTTCCTACTTTTTGATCTCAAACAACGCCACGCACCACGCCGGAATTTCTATCAGCTTACCGCTGCCCGCAGCTTTTTCATCTACCTTGCCCTGACTGCTGTCTAGCAGCAGGTGCCATGATAATTTCTCCGGCAGATTGGGAAGTTTCCAACTTTGAGCTTTGAAATTGGCATTCAATATCAGCAAAACAAATTTGCTCCCCGTATAAGCGCAGGCCCCCAGCGAGCGCCGCTCCATATCATGCCAATCTTCAGTGGTGAATTCTTTTCCTTTTTCCGTATACCAAGCGATATCTTTATAACCGCTCTTGTCTATCGGATGGCCGGCGAAAAATTTGTGCCGCTCAAACATCTTCAACTTTTTGCGCAAACGAATCACTTGGCGCACAAAAGAGGCAAAATGTTTTTGCCGCTCGGTTATGGCCTCCCATGCAATCCACGTCAACGCATTGTCTTGGCAATAGGGGTTATTATTCCCCATTTGAGTGCGCAAAAACTCATCTCCGGCAACCAGCATCGGCGTGCCGAAAGAGAGAAGCAATGTGCTGATCAGTGAACGGCTGCGTAAAATTCGATTTTCAACCACCACCTGGTTATCACTCTCTCCTTCTTCTCCGGAATTCCAGCTCCAGTTGGAATCAGAGCCATCTCTGTTGTTTTCCCCGTTGCTCAGATTATGTTTGTGGTTGTAGCTGACCAAATCCCTCAGATTAAAGCCATCGTGAGCTGTCACAAAATTTACGCTGGCCCAAATATCTCGGTTATTGTAGTTGAAAATATCACTTGAACCGCTCACCCGGCTGGCAAGTTCTGCTGTCTGGCCGGGGTCGCCCTTCCAAAAACGGCGCACGTTATCTCTGAACTTATCATTCCACTCGGCCCAGCCGGGCAAAAATGCACCAACCTGATAGCCGCCATAGCCGACATCCCACGGCTCGGCTATCATCTTGACTTCTCGCAACACCGGGTCTTGCGCAACCGCATACATGAAACCACTTTCTTGGGTGAAATTATTGTGCTGACGCGATAATGTCGGCGCCAGGTCAAACCTGAAGCCATCCACGTGCATTTCTTGTACCCAATAGCGCAGAGAATCCATCACCAACCGCAAAACATTCGGATTTTGCACATTCAATGATGCCCCGCACCCGGTGGTGTCATAGTAATAACGTTTATTATCCGGATTTAAAATGTAATATGAGCTGTTGTCTATTCCCCGGTAGCACAAGGTCGGCCCCATGTGGTTGCCCTCACCGGTGTGGTTATAGACAACATCCAAAATCACTTCCAAACCATGCTGGTGCATGGTTTTTACCAGGTCTTTTATCTCGTTTAAGTCATTGCCCGAAAGATAAGACTGCTCCGGCGCAAAAAAGCTAAAACTCTCATATCCCCAGTAGTTGTCCGTTATATATCCTTTCTTGTGCCTATTGCCGAAAAAAGCATGAATGGGCAAAAACTCTACAGCCGTCACCCCCAACCATTTGATGTAATTGATGACCGAACTATGGGCAAAACCGGCGAAGGTTCCCCTCTTGGCATCCGGCACGGAGGGTTGCAGCATGGTATAACCACGCAACTGGGTTTCATATATTATCGTATCTTCAAACTTATGAGCGGGCTTAATATCTCCGGCCCAGTCATAGGCTTCATCTACCACAACTGACTTGGGAACATAGGCGGCAGAATCCAAACTGCTGAATGATAAATCCTTGTCCGGGCTGTCTACATCATAGCCAAAGATGGCCTTATTCCAAATTAATTTGCCGACCAGCTTTTTGCCGTATGGATCTATCAGTAATTTATTGGGATTAAAGCGGAGCCC
The DNA here is from genome assembly GCA_944392215.1 of uncultured Alphaproteobacteria bacterium. Classification (GTDB taxonomy): domain Bacteria; phylum Pseudomonadota; class Alphaproteobacteria; order RF32; family CAG-239; genus CAZU01. The sequence continues at coordinate 10,354 of CALXVX010000082.1, forward strand.
TTCCGCCGGCTTATAGGGGCCATAGACTCTGTATCCGTAAACTAAATCAGGCTTGGCATCTTCCAAATAAATATGCCAAATGTTGTTATCGTTAGTTAGAATCTCGTAGCGCTCAAGCTCCTCTGCGCCGGAGACATCAAACAGGCAGAGCTCAACCTTGGTGGCATGAGCCGAAAACAGGGCAAAATTCACTCCTTTTCCGTCATATGTCGCCCCGAGTGGGCTAACTTTTCCTTCCGAGGTTTTGAATTTTGCCATATGTGCCTCTTTTCTTTTATCTTATCGGTTTAATCACTATTGTCGCAAGCGGTGGTAGTGTGACTTGAATTGAGCAAGGTTTGTTGTTCCACTCTCCTTCCGTTGCTTGCATGAAGCCCTCGTTTTTAACGCCGCTTCCCCAGTAGTTTACATCATCACTGTTAAAAATTTCTTGATATTTACAATTTTCCGGCACGCCTATCCGATAGTCTTTTCTAACAACCGGCGTAAAGTTTGAAACTACTATCAAGTAATCTCCCGGGGTGTAACCTTTACGCATATAAGAGATGACACTGTCATCGGAGTTGGAGTGATCTATCCACTCAAAGCCTCGGTAATCAAAATCCTGCTGATACAACGACGGATTTCCCTTATACATCAAGTTCAAATCCCGAACACAGTTTTGCATTCCCTTATACATTGGGTAGTCAAGCAAAAACCAGCGTAGACCTTCCTCAGAATTCCACTCCCAATCTTGCCCGAATTCACATCCCATAAACAAAAGTTTTTTGCCCGGATGAGTATACATAAACCCGTAATAAGCTCTCAGGTTAGCAAACTTTTGCCACTCATCACCTGGCATCTTGGCAAGCATAGATCCTTTGCCATGGACAACTTCATCGTGAGAAATCGGCAAAATAAAATTCTCATTGAACGCGTAAAGCAACCCAAATGTCAGCATACCGTGGTGATATTTTCTGTGAACAGGGTCATGCGAAATATATTTGAGCGTGTCATTCATCCACCCCATATTCCATTTGTAGCCAAAGCCCAGGCCACCCATTGAGGTCGGGCGCGAAACCATCGGCCAAGCAGTTGATTCTTCTGCCACCGTGAAGGCCCCTTTGACTTGCGAATAAGCGAGTTCATTCATGCGGCGCAAAAAGGCTATTGCCTCTATGTTTTCATTGCCGCCATAAATGTTGGGAATCCATTCCCCATTCTTGCGTGAGTAATCCAAATACAACATGGAGGCAACTGCGTCTACGCGCAAGCCATCAATATGAAATTCCTTGAGCCAATAAATGGCACTCGCACACAAAAAGTTCATAACTTCCGTGCGGCCATAGTTATAAATTTTGGTTCCCCAATCGGTGTGTTCACCTTTGCGCGGATCCGCGTGCTCATACAAATGTGTTCCATCAAACTCATTTAAGCCATGTCCGTCTTTGGGGAAGTGCGCCGGCACCCAATCCATAATGACCGCAATGCCTGCTTGATGAAATTTATCAATCAAATATCTTAAATCATCAGGTGTGCCAAAACGACTGGTCGGAGAAAACATTCCGATAACCTGATACCCCCATGAACTATCAAGCGGGTGCTCTGCCAACGGCAAAAATTCAACATGTGTAAAGCCCATGTTTACAACATAAGGAATCAAGGTATCAGCCAATTCACGATAGGTTAGATATTCATTATTGTCTTTGCGCCGCCAAGAACCTAAGTGCACCTCATAGATAGACATCGGCTTATCAAAAGAATTATATTCTTCGCGATACTTCATCCAATTTTGGTCTTCCCAATCGTAGTGATTGATATCATAAACTATTGAGGCCGTGTTGGGTCTTTTCTCGGAATAAAAGGCCAAAGGATCTGCTTTTACTAAAATGGATCCATCTTGAGTTTTCAGCTCGTATTTATACAACTCTCCCTCATGAATACCGGGAATAAAAATATCCCAAACACCGCAGGTTGGATGTTTGCGCATGGCATTGACCCGACCGTCCCAATTATTGAAACCGCCGACCACGCTCACTCGTTTGGCATTGGGGGCCCAAACCGCAAAACTAACACCTTTGACGCCGTACATTTCTATCGGATGCGCGCCTAATTTTTTATACATATCTAGGTGGTTTCCCTCTGCCAAAAGATAGACATCCATGTCACCCAAAATAGATGGAAAACGATATGGATCTTCTGCCTCATAGGTGACACCCATATCATTTTCTATTCTGAATTTGTAAGCAAAATTTTCGATCTTTCCGAGGTTGATTTGGTAGAAACCTCTCTCATCGAGTTTGGTCATTAATCCTAAGGAATTACCTTGAGAATCCAACAGCTCTATTTTGTTGGTATGCGGCTGATAAGTGCGGATAAAAACTTCTTTGCTCCCCTTGTCTTTATGGATACCCAAAACGGCAAACACATTGCCATGGTCTCCATCAATTACGGCTTCCATTTCTTCTTTTGATAATAAGTTTTCCATCTGTATTTCCTTAAAATTAACAACATAATTTTTAAAGTTTTGCGTTTTATAAAATCGCTTTAATTATCTATAAAATCTTATCATCTTAATTGCAAGCTTTTTGACTCCTCTTTCATAAAATATTTCACTATTTTTTTATTTTGTTGCTTTTAGTGTTGACGGATAAATTTTTGATTGTATATTAGTTAGTGTTTACCGAACTTTTATTTGGAGTTATTGATTATGATGAAAAACAACGAAAAAGCTATCCAAGAGGCAGCTTATTTCATTTGGCAAAATGCCGGATGCCCGCAGGGTCAGGACGAATATTTCTGGTCTATGGCTGTTGAGCAGATCAACAATTGCAACAAGTCTAACTGCTGCAAAAAAAGCAGCTCTTCTTCTTGCAAGTCTTCTTCTGCCAAGAAGTCTTCTTCTGCTAAAAAAGCATCTGCTTCTTCTAAATCTTCTTCTGCTAAAAAATCTTCTAAATAGTTCGATTTTTTGCGTTGAATTTTTATGAAAAAAGTTCCGTTATTTGCGGAACTTTTTTTTGGTTCTAAAGGCGGTTATAACCCAGCCTGACACTTCTTTTTCTCCCTCTTTTCGCAAGACGCAAGATGTAAAAATCACTCTTTGGAATCCGCCTTGTTTCAGCGCCTTTTGCACATATTTTTTTCCATGCACAAAACGTCCCGAAAGATGTTGTTTCCACGCTTCTGAATCATCCTCATTTTTTGTGACGCTAAAGATCATTATCCCCTCATCTGATAGGCTGTTTGCACAAGCTGAAAAAACTTTTTCCAGTGTCCCAAAATAAGTGAAAACATCTGCCGCAATAATCAAATCAAACTTATTTTTTTCTTTTGCCAAATAGCTTTCTATATCTTCTTT
>CALXVX010000083.1 GCA_944392215.1 uncultured Alphaproteobacteria bacterium
GGCACTTCAACATCAAAATTATCAATCTTTAACTTTACCATGACTATTTCTCCTCCGCGGCAGCAGGTTTAGCATCAACAAGTTTTTCCAGATACTCATTCTCAAAGAATCTAAGAGTAGAGAGTACCGGGTTCGGCGCTGTTTGCCCCAATCCACAAAGAGAAGCCTTCTGCATAGCGGTAGCGATTCGTTTTAGATCTGCCAAATCTTGCTTTGTACCCTTGCCTTTGTTGATTTTTTCAAGCAGCAATAACATTTGTTTTCCGCCGATACGACAAGGAGCGCATTTTCCGCAAGATTCATCAACCGTAAAATCAAGATAGAAATTGGCGATATTGACCATATTGGATGAATCATCCATTACAATCATACCGCCGGACCCCATGATGGAGCCGATTTTTTTGAGTTCTTCGTAACAAACCGGCAGATCCATTTTTTCTGCAGGAATTACGCCGCCAGAAGGGCCGCCGGTTTGCACGGCCTTAAGCTTTTTGCCGTTTGGCACGCCGCCACCGATTTCATTAACAATCTCGTTGATGGTTGTTCCCATTGGCACTTCAATCAAACCGGAGTGTTCAACTTGCCCGGTCAGAGCAAAAACCTTTGTTCCCTTAGATGTCTCGGTTCCAAAAGAGGAGAACCAATCCGCACCTTTCAAAATAATCTTAGGCACATTGCCCAAAGTCTCCACGTTATTAACACAAGAAGGCTTATCCCACAAACCTTTATTGGTCGGGTAAGGCGGACGAGGCCTTGGTGTTCCTCTCTTGCCCTCAATGGAGTGGATAAGAGCGGTTTCCTCACCGCAAACAAATGCACCGGCACCGAGGCGAACTTCAATATTAAAGGAGAAATCGGTTCCCATAATATTGTTGCCGAGCAGGCGATTCTTTTTACAAGCCTTGATGGCCTTATCCAAACGCTCAACCGCCAGAGGGTATTCGGCTCTGACATAGAACCAACCCTGTGTGGCACCAATGGCATAAGCGGCAATCATCATACCTTCAATCACCGAATGCGGATCACCCTCCAAAATAGAGCGGTCCATATAGGCACCCGGGTCGCCTTCATCGCCGTTACAGATAATAAATTTTTCGTCCACCGTAGGTACTTTGGAGGCAAACTCCCACTTCATACCGGTAGAGAATCCGCCGCCACCGCGGCCGCGCAAACCGGAGCGTTTGATTTCATCAATCACCTCGGCCGGCGTCATATTTTTCAAAACTTTTTCAAGGGCCAAATAGCCGCCGCGGGCAATATATTCCTGAATATCTTCAGGGTCCATGTGCCCGGCATCTTTGAGCACCACTTTTTCCTGCTTGGTAAAGAAGGGGAGCTCCAAAGAAAGGATATGTTCTTGCAAAAACGGTGGCACCTCAAAATCCTGCCCCTGCGGAAGCTTCAAGGCCGGAACAATATGCTCTGTCACAATCAACCGAGCAATTAACGGCTCGATTCGCTTATAGAGGACATCTTTCTGTCCCTTAATTTCAACCCTGATAAGCGGCCCCTGAGCGCAAAGCCCCATACATCCCGTGGCCACAATTCTGACCTGATCCTCAAGCCCGTGTTCTACCACGGCGGTTTTAAGCAAATCTATAATATCATCACTGCCGGAAGACTTACACCCTGTAGAGTGACAGCAATAGACGCTGCAACGAAATCTCTCGAGTTCGGCGTTTTTAGCCTTAGCGATTTCATGAATATCAAATCTCTTATCCAAATCCATTTCGGCCATAGTGCTTACTCCTCTTCCTCGCTAAGTTTTTTACGCCATTCATCCAAGATGTTGCGGACATCATTTGGAGAAACACGGCCATAAGTTTTGCCGTTGACGACACAAACCGGAGCCAATCCGCAACAACCGACACAACGCACGCTCTGTAGATGAAACATTTTATCGGCCGTACTTTCGCCTTCGCCGATTCCGAGCTCTTTTTTGAACTCTTCCAAAACTTTGTCATTTCCTTTGAGGTAGCAAGCTGTTCCAGTACAAACGGAGATCACGGCCTTGCCGGGAGCATCCAGCTTAAAGAAGTTATAAAAAGTCAAAACCTCATAAATTCTGGCCAACGGCACTCCCATGCCTTCAGCCAAATCAACAGCATCTTCCCATGGCACGAACCCTTTAACACCCTGGATTTCGTGCAAAGCCATAATTAAAGAGCCTCTCTTTTTGCGCCATTTGGCGGCAACAGTAGAGCCCAAAGAACCAGCGTCCATCAAAATCTCCTTTATGTTTATTGTTATGGGAATATCTTATCGGCAAAATTTTTACCATTCAAGAACTTATTTAAGCGGCCCCCAATTTTTGCCAAAAAGCGGAATGTATATAAAAAATTTACATATTTTATGTAATATATGAAAAAACTTGTTTCTAAATCCGATAATTTGATTATAATCGGCATCATGAAAAAACTGAACCTTTATATAATAAAACAAATTTTAGTAGGGTTTCTGCTGGTTTCCTTCTCTTTGATGTCAATCATCTGGCTGACACAATCATTGAGATTTGTGGATTTAATAACCAACAAAGGCATCTCGGTTGGACTTTTTGCCGAGATGACATCTCTGCTCATGCCGAGAATATTCACAATTTTATCCCCAATATCATTGTTTGCGGCAGTTTTGTTTGTGTATAACCGCATGCTCTCAGACAGAGAGTTGGTCGTCATGAAGGCGGCCGGCATCAGCCCATGGGAAAACGCCAAACCGGCTATCTTTATAGGCCTTATCCTGGCGCTGTTAAATATGTGGATCATGAATTTTGGTATTCCGATGGCAGAAAATCGCTTTAATGATCTTCAATGGCAAGTAAAGAATGATGTTTCGCACCTCATGTTCAGAGAAGGTGAATTCACCACCCTGCAAGACAACCTGACCGTGTTTATTACCACTCACGAGCCTGATGGCTCCGTAAGCGGTATTTTGATTAATGACGAAAGAAACCCCAAGACCAAATCTACAGTTTCTGCCGAGCGCGGACGGATAGTTCAAACTCCAAAAGGTCCTCGCATTATTTTGGTTAACGGCAGCCGCCAAGAAATAAACAAACAAAACAACCAGTTCAGCTCCATCATTTTTGACCGTTATTCGGTAGATTTTGGCGCCAAAGAAACCAAAGCCAGAAAAGAAGCCGGCGTAAGAGAGAAAACGTTGGGAGAGTTGTTTTCAGCCGCCGCCAATCCGGACCTGGAGCCTAAAGAAGTTCGCCGTTGGATTGTGGAGGGCAACAAGCGTTTCACCACCCCCTTGCTCAATGTTATTTATGGCCTAATTGCCTGCACCGGGTTGCTGATTGGTAATTTCAATCGCCGCGGACAGCTAAAAATAGTTTCAATCTCCGTTAGCGCCATGGTCATTATTCAAGCTTTAGATTTAGCCATCGGCAACCTGGCGGTTAGACACCTCTGGTGGCTGAGTGTTTTGTATCTGAATTTACTTTTACCCTTTGCATTTTGTTTGTATTTGCTTTTTTGCTACAAACCCTTTTTATTTCAACACCAAAAGAAATTTTCGGGAGCCGCAAATGACTAAGCACCTCCCGTTTTTTGGTTTTATATCGTTACTGATGGTGCTGTTTGTCTCGCGAGCCAAAGCTGATAGTATTGTTACCCCAGATACCCAAAGTGCCATTGATAAAACAACCGGTGTAAAAAGGCCAAGGATTTCTCCGGCGGTAAACATCACGGATGTATTCACACCTAAACCACCGACAGACAAAGAAAATCCGGAAATTTACTTTAGTGCCGATGAGGTTGAGAACAATCAAGAACTAAGCCTCATCACGGCCATCGGCAATGTTGAAATTATTCGCGACAACTATACGGTTAAAGCGGACAAAATCATTTATAACCAAAAAGAAGATACCGTAACAGCGGTTGGCGATGTAGTTATTTTGGAAGACACCGGCCATGTTGTTTTCTCTGACTATGCGGAACTAACAGATCGCATGACCAAAGGAGAAATGAAAAACATCAAAATGATCATGGCTGACAAGACCAGAGTTGCAGCCAGTACCTTCCGCCGCGGAGACAAAGACAAAAAGATAATGACTAACGCGGTCTATTCCCCCTGTGATGCCTGCCGCGAGGAAGACCCCTTATGGCAAATTAAAGCCCGCAAGGTTGAACACAACGCCGAAACCAAGGATGTTCACTACCAAAATGCTTTTGTTGAAGTAAAAGGAGTTCCGGTATTTTACACGCCGTTTTTATCCCATCCTGACCCAACGGTTAAAAGACGTTCCGGCTTTTTGTTTCCGAGAATCATGAGCAATCAATATCTTGGGGCGGCCATTCAAGGACAATATTTTTGGAGCATTTCAGACCAAGAAGATGTCTTATTTAATCCTATTCTCTCCAGCGACAAAGGTATTGTCTACGGAGGTGCCTACAACAAATATTTTACCCGTGGTCATGTTTCCGCCAGTGGCAGTTTCTTAAGAGATTCCGACAGCTCCAAAGATCGCGGCAACTTATTTGCCTACGGACGCTATGAGGTGAATGATTATTGGGTTGCAGACACCGACATCAACTATGCCTCCGATAACGCCTACCTAAAAGATTTATCTTTGCCTAAAAAGGACGACACTTGGCTCACCAGCCGTGCCAGTCTACAAGGATTTGACAACCGCAACTACGCAGCTCTTGAGGCCTATTATTACAAGATTCTCAGTTATGATTTGCGCTACGCCAATCGTCCAATGGTATTGCCAACATTCAGTTATGAAAACATCAGCGACCCCAATCGCTATGGGGCTTATAATAAAAATAGTTTTAGCATGGCTTCTGTCTATCATGAAGATGACAACTCTAGCCAACGCGCTACGATGATTAATTCTTGGAACTTGCCCTACACTAGCCCATATGGAGAGAAATATAAGTTGGTTGCCTCCTTAAAGTCCGATTTATATTATGTTGACAACTACCTGAACCCCGAAAATGAAATTTACGACGGAACGGTAGCAAGAATCTTTCCGCAGGTTGGTTTAGAATGGCGCTTACCATTCATCAGGGCAACAGAAGATTCCAGACAGATTATTGAACCGATAATTGTCGCGGCAGTTGCACCCAACCAAAGCAATGAGGCAGATAAGATTCCCAATGAAGACAGCCAAGACGTAGAATTAAACGATACCAACATTTTAAATCTTGACCGCTACTCTGGCTACGATCGCAACGATACCGGCAGCCGCATCAGCTATGGCGTCAACTGGAGTTCTTATGGCAATATTTTAGGCCGCACATCAGCCCTTTTAGCCCAAAGTTATGAGTTCAGCAAGGATGAAAGTTTTGCAGAGACCGATGGACAAAACGGTTCTTTCACCGATTACGTTGGTCGCGTTTATGCCTCCCCGAACGAATATCTGGATTTCAACTACCGATTCAAATTAGATAAAGATGACTATTCGGTTACCTATAGCGAGTTAGCCTCAAGTTTTGGCCCCAAAATTTTGCGGATGTATGTATCCTATATTTACTTTCAGGCAAACGAAACATCTTCCATCAGGAATGCCGAAAGAAAAGAGCTTTACACCTCCCTACGAGCAATGTTAACTAAGAATTGGTCCATCAGCTTGTACAATCGCCAAAACATGGCACAAAACAGTGGCTCTCTTGAGATGGGCGCATTCTTAAGCTACGAAGATGAGTGCACAAAAGTTATATTCAATGTAGAAAAAGACAACTCCAACGACCCAAACTATGAAGGAGACCTAACTTTCGGAGCCACCTTCTTCCTCAAAACATTGGGCGGCATCGGCACCAAATAACAGAAAGGAAAAGATATGAAAAAACTTCTGCTGAGTTTAGTAATGCTGGTTTTCTTGAACTTTGGAGCCCGAGCGGCGGATTTAAAAATTGTAGCCCTTGTCAATGGAGAGATTATCTCTAATGAAGATTTGGAAAATAGAGTTAATGCCTTTGTCATGAGCACCAAGATCCCTGTTAATGCCCAAACTCGGGGAATGATTATGCAAAGAGTGCTAAACAATGCGGTAGATGAAAAACTAAAACTGCAAGAAGCCGCCAGAGTCGGAATCAAGATCACGGATGAAGAAGTTGCCGCCCAGATGAAACAATTTGAAAAAACAAACAATATCCCAAGTGGACAGTTGGCTAATATTCTAAAAGCCGCCAATGTCAGTCTTCCAACCATGCAAGAGCAGATGAGATCGGATTTGGCCTGGCTCAGAGTCATTCGTCAAAAATACTACGCTGAGGGCACACCGACTCAAAAAGAGATTAATGCCATGATGAATGAAGCAAAAAAAGACCTAAACACCGAAAAATTCATGGTTTCAGAAATCTTCATTAAAAAAGAGCACGCGCAAAATATTGACCAGTTGGTTGAAAACCTGCGCAATGATAATCGTTTTGAGTTATACGCCATGCAGTTTTCAGAAAGCCCGAGTGCGGCAAACGGCGGCAACTTGGGCTGGGTCAACACCGGCAAATTAGCCTCTGTTTTGGAAACAAACTTGAAAAAGATGAAAGAAGGAGAGATCAGCGACCCCATTTTGCTGGGTGACGGTTATTACATTTTGCGCCTGGAGAGGTTTTTTGACCCCCAAAAAGACAAACCTGAAATTCCAAGCGAAAAACAAATCCAAACCATCCTGGAAAACCAGAAGATGGAACTTTTATCCAAGAAGCTTCTGCAAGATTTGCGCCAAAAAGCAGTTATAGAAATCAGGAGTTAAAATGGCGGATTTAAGAGCAATCATCGATTCTCTGCCCTCACTTAAGACCACGGTTGAGGCGCACCGACTGATGGCCGAAAAAGCTTTGGGGCAAAATTTTTTGCTCAACCAAGACATTACCGATAAAATCATCCGCTTGTCTTTAAGCAATCAGGGATTGGAAAGTTTTGAGAGAGCTTCGGTTTTTGAGGTTGGTCCCGGCCCCGGCGGATTAACCAGAGCAGTGCTAAAAGCAGAGCCGAAAAAGCTGACTGTGATAGAGATGGACCCCCGCTGCATCAGTATTATGGAAGAGCTAAAATCCAAAACCGGCAATATAATGCAAATCAAAAACGGCGATGCCCTGCAATATGACTTTGCCAAAGAAGGTAAAGAAGATGTTCATATTGTCTCCAACCTTCCCTATAATATCTCGGTGCCATTGTTGGTAAAATGGTTGGAAAAGATAAAAGATTATAAAAGTCTGACCTTGATGTTTCAAAAAGAGGTTGCCGACCGCATTTTAGCCCCAATAAGATGCAAAGACTACGGCCGCATATCGATTTTGGCACAACTACAGTGCCGCATAACCAGATTATTTGACCTAAGCCCGGAGTGTTTTGTTCCTGCCCCAAAGGTTTGGTCAAGCGTTTTACTTTTTCAGCCACAAGAAAAAACCCTGTCTCAAGAGCAAATTAACAAACTTGAAAAACTGACCGTACAAGCCTTTAGCCAACGGCGTAAGATGATTCGCCAGAGCCTAAAATCCCTGCATGGGCTTGAGGCAGCTTGTGAAGCGGAAGATATAGCGCTGACATCGCGCCCGGAGGAGCTTTCACCGCAACAATTTTCGTCTTTAAGCGAACGAATAAACTCCTAAAAAGCATTTAACAAAAAGCCAAAACTCGGCTGGTGGAATTTATAGAGTGATTTTGAAGGCGAGGGAATTTTTAGTAAGCGCTAAGTAAAATTGATATGTTGACATCAATTTTGTCTGCAAGCTCTTTGGAACATCTTGCCTAAGCTAGGCAGCTACTGCATGCCGCAGCGAAGCTAGATGCCTAAGAAATAGGAGATACATGAATTTTTCGAGACCGCACAAAATCGCTATAGAAAACCTCCAGACGAGTTTTTACGGGATAGGGGATGATTGCCCGCCACAACCCTTAACAAATCTTCTGACATGATATGGGTGTAAATCTCTGTTGTAGCAATGTTTTCATGCCCGAGCATTTTCTGCACGGTTCTCAAATCCGCCTGATTTTGCAACAAGTGGGTGGCAAAAGAGTGGCGCAAAACATGGGGAGAAATTTTGCTGGGATCAAGCCCGGCTCTGACCGCCAGTTCCTTTAAATCCTTAAAAAATCCGTCTCGGGTCATATGCCCGAGTTTTGAACGCAGAGAAGGAAATAGCCAGATAGATTTCCTGCCCCCACGGACAAATTCATCCCGAAAAGTAAAATACTCCCCTAGAGCTTTGAGTGTTGAAGCGGCAACCGGAATTAGCCTCTCTTTGCTGCCTTTTCCGCGCACCAATATCTGCCGTTTATCAAAATTGATACAATTTTCAGGCAAAGAAACCAGCTCTGAGACACGCAAACCGCAGGCATACATCAGCTCCAGCATAACCGCCAGGCGTTTGGACCGAAAATCATTTTTTTCATGCGCCGCGGCCAAAAGATTTTTTACTTCAGCCTTGGTCAAAAACTTAGGTAACGGTTTTTCGGGCTTTGGCGCGGATATGTTCATCAGCGGATTAGATGTAATTTGTTTTTCAGAAAACAAAAATTTAAACATATCGCGCAGAGCAGAAATTTTTCTGGCCACAGACTTGGTGGCATACCTTTTTTTACCCAAATACGAAAGATAAGAAGATATATCATCTTGGTTAATTTGCCCAAAAGGCTTATTGCAGATTTCCACGAACTGCTCCAAATCGCGCCGATAAGCATCAAGCGTGTTTTGAGAGGCTCCAACCTCTGCCGCCATCATATCCAAAAAGTCTTCGATACAATCCGCCATTTTCAAACCAAGAATTATTTTGTGCTAAGAGAAATTTCCTCTTCAACATGCTCAACGGGCGCCGGCACTTCATGAACTGCGACAAAGACAATAGCCGCCAAGAGCAAAGCGCCGATAAGATAATAAACCCAATTTGAATTTTTTTTCTGTCTCAACATGATATTCCTCATAAAATTATGTTGCTAAACGATAGTATTATTTATATAGTTAACACAATAAGTTTGAAAGATAAATTAAAATTACAAAAGAATGACCACAATAAATGATAAAATTATTCTTCTGGTCGGATTAATGGGCAGTGGCAAGACCAGCGTTGGAAAACGCCTCTCCAAGAAACTAAATCTTCCGTTTGTAGACGGCGACAGGGAGGTTGAAAAAGCCGCCGGATTGTCTTTGATAGATATCTTAAAATGCTTTGGGCTTGAGGAATATCGTGCCGGTGAGGCCAGAGTGATGAAACGGCTTCTGCAAGGGGCGCCATGTGTATTAGCCTCCGGCGGCGGCTCTTTTGTAGCGCCGCAAACCAGAGAATACGCGCGCAAAAATGCCATCACCATCTGGTTGAAGGCTGATTTGGATGTTTTATACCACCGCACGGCGGGACGTCAGCATCGACCTTTTTTGAAAGGCAATGACACCGAGCTCAAGAACAAGCTTGAAACCTACATAAACGAAGAATACCCCTATTACTCTGAGGCCGATATCATTGTTGAAACCAAAGAAGAACAAGTAGATATCACCGTTGACAGGGTTATAAATGCCATCAACAACTTTCTAGCACAGGAACACAAATGATAATATCTGCCATCGCCGTTTTGTTTTTACTGTTTTTATCCGCCTTTTTCTCCGGCTCAGAAACGGCCCTGACAGGAGCCTCGCAAGCATTCATCACCGACCAGGAAAAAAACGGCAAAAACCCAAGGGCGCGCTTGGTTAACCGCCTTTTTAAGCACAGAGATAATCTCATCATTACCACTCTTTTAGGTTCCAACCTGAGCAACACTCTGGCCACTTCTCTTTCCACCGGGGTATTGATTGGCCTATTTGGCAACGAAGGTGTGGCCTACGCCACCATTATCATGACCTTTTTGGTTTTGATATACACGGATATGCTACCCAAGAGCTATGCTGTTCGGCATGCCAATACCATGGCCCTCATTGTTGCCCCGTGGGTTAATATTTTTGTAAAAATATTTGCACCTGTTGTCTGGATCTTACAAAAAATCGTACAACTGACCTTTCGTCCTTTTGGCATCAAACAACAAGAAGACACCAAAGGAGACGGCTTGGCCGAGGTCAGGGGCGCCATTTATATGTATAACGATAAAGAAGGCCGCCAAGAGCAAGAGATGTTAAAAAGCATCTTAGATTTGACCGATATCACGGTTTATGATGTCATGAATCACCGCAAGAATCTCTTTTCCTTAGACATAGATTTACCCATGGAAGATGTGTTAAAAAAAATTGAAAACTGCCCTTTTTCAAGGATTCCGTTGTACAAGGAAAAGCCAGAGAATATTGTTGGTGTCATAAGGGTTAAGACCTTGTTTAAGGCTGTGATAGACAACCACGGAGATTTCAGCAAAGTCAAACTGGAAGATTTGATGACCAAGCCGTGGTTTATTCCCGATAACACCTCCCTAAAACAGCAATTACAGTGGTTTCGCGCCCGCCGTGAGCATTTTGCGATTGTGGTGGATGAATATGGTGTCTTGCAAGGCATTGTCACCTTGGAAGATATTTTAGAAGAAATTGTCGGTGACATTAACGATGAAAGCGATATCTCAAACTTAGATATTATGGGGATTCGCAAGCTGAGTGAGAACAGCTATATTGTTGATGGCCAAGTACCGATTCGCGACCTCAACCGCAAGTATGGCTGGCATATAGAAGATGACAACGCCGTCACCATTGCCGGTTATCTTTTAGATATGACTCGCTCTATTCCGCAGGCCGGACAAAAATTTATCTTCGGCGATTTTCAATTTGAGGTAATAAAACGTGATAAAAATCAGCTAAGCCAGATCAAGATTACTTGCCACGAAAACCAAGCCGAAGATACTCAATCAACTCCTGCATAAACGGAATTGTCTGCGAGCAAACGACCTCTGGCTTGGAATAAAAATCTCTGAAATCGCGTCTCCATTCAAGCTGCAAGACCTTATCGGAGTAGTATTCTCGCTGCAATCTTCCACACAAACCCGCACCACCGCGATAATCCGGATGGTTAAACACTACCTTAATTTTGTATTTTTCAGCCAATTGCTTAATAAATTCAAGCTCTTGCTTATAATTTAAAGCCGCAATCATTCCTGTTCCGACCGCCAAATCAAATGGTCTATCATTTCGCATCCCGTGAAAATCCAAAAAGCTTTTATTTTGTAGATTTTGCTGAGCAATAAACTCATGAATCATACATTTATACGGCACGAAACGCCTACGAACGATTGTAGAAACATTACAAAATTCCCCGAGATAACTGACGATTTCTCCGGTAAAAGCGTCTGCGGGTTTTACCTTTTTACAAACAAATGAGCGCACCGCATGAGGCGCACTCAAAACCAATTCGGTTTTTTTATCATCAAATTGAAAAATTTCTCCCTCTTGATTTTTTTCGACTTCTGTCAAAGAAAATAATGACGAAAACTTCTTTAAGTCCGTAAGCATTAATTTCCTTTTTTCCTTAAGAAATTAACCTTCAATGCGGCCAAGGAGGAGGCTGACAAATCCTCAATCAATTCATAAAATTCTTCTCTTGCCTGCACTTTTTTAACCCACTGTTGCAAAGCTTCATTTTGCATCCACTCCTGATTTTCAGGCAACATCAACAAAGAGGCCGCCTTAAAAAGCTCCCCGTCATCAACATATTGTTTGATGTTTTCAAGTTTCTTATCTGCAGAAAACTCCGGGGCATTTTCGTTGGTTTTCTTAATTTGCACAATCTCACTTAGCTTGGTGTTTAGGCGCTCTTTCCAGGTCTTATCAAAATCTGTTTTCTGTTGCTCCCAAAGATTGGTGTAAATCTCATCAAACTCTTTGACCAAATCCAACTCAGAGGATATGCCATCTTTAGCAAAATGAACAAGGTTTTGTACTTCCTTTGCCATTTGTGGATTCTCTGCGGCGATATTGCTCAAGACCTCCACTTCATATTCAAAGTTTCCGCCGCGCTCGGCACTGTCTTTCACCAGCAAAACACCTGTTAAAACCAAGGCGCTGTCATCGGTCACAGCAGTTAATTTATCAAGCTTTTGCTCAGCCTTATCCATTCTGGTGACCACGCCCAAAACGGTTGCTACATCGGCCTTGGAATCAATAATATTCAGATTCATTTTCTTAATTTCTCTGATTCTCGCCTCCAGCCCGGACAAATCAGGCTCTTTGACTTGCGCCCTTGTAGCTGCCAACTGCTGTTGCAAAGATTGCATCTGCATGGTCAGGGCATCAATCTGCTGCTGATAAACGTCTTCTTTTGGCTGGTGGGAAAACAAGCTTCTGGCCTCATCAATCAAAGCCGGATTCTTCCATATTCCATAAGCTGCCGCCGCCAAGATAAAGAGCACCAACAACTTAACCAGAGCCTTTTTAAAACTTCCGTGTTTTACCTTTTCTTCTTCAATTGGTGTTTCAGCTTGTTTTTTTACCATTTTGCCTATTCCCTCATACAGTAAATTCTTGGCTTTTATATTTTCCTAGTGTATATAATATAAAAAAAACTGCAATAAATACTTGCCTTTAATAAACATAAGGCCAAAGGGAACTTTTAGATGATAGTTTTAGGAATAGAGAGCAGCTGCGATGAAACGGCCGCCGCCATTGTTAATGATCAGCGCCAGATATTGGGCGAATGTGTTTTAACCCAACTGGAACATAAAGTCTATGGCGGGGTTGTACCAGAGATTGCCGCGCGCTGCCACCTTGAACATATAGACGAGATTTTGGAAGAAACTTTCAAACGCGCCAACCTCAAACCTCAAGATATAGACGCCATAGCGGCTTCCTCTGGCCCTGGGCTCATCGGCGGCGTAGTGGTTGGGGTTATGGCAGGCAAAGCCTTGGCTTTAGCCTTAAACAAACCGTTTATTGCCATCAACCACCTGGAAGGACACGCTTTGGCTGCCCGCCTCACCTCTGATGTCAAATATCCCTATTTGCTGCTGCTGGTCTCCGGCGGACACTGCCAAATACTGATTGTTAAAGGCGTCGGAGAATTTGAACGCTTAGGAACCACCATAGATGATGCGGCAGGCGAAGCTTTTGACAAAGTCGCCAAGATGCTCTCTTTGGGCTACCCCGGCGGCCCGATGATAGAGAAAATGGCCGCCCTGGGAGATGAAAACCGCTTTGTACTGCCAAGACCTTTACAAAATTCTCATGACTGCAACTTGTCTTTCTCCGGCCTAAAGACAGCCGTACGCAAGATTATAGAATCTTACGCCCCTGATGACAACATTGAGCATGCCATTTTGCGCAAACAAGACACCGCTGATATTTGCGCCTCTTTCCAAAAAGCAGCCACAGAGAGTTTGGTTTACAAGCTGCAAAAAGCCATTGTTATTTTCAAAACCAAATATCCGCAAGGCAAAGATTTGGTTGTCTCAGGAGGTGTTGCTGCCAATACTTATTTGCGGAACCGCCTGCAGCAGTTGGCTGATACGGAAGGACTTATCTTTTCCGCACCACCGATTCGCTTTTGTACCGACAATGGTGTTATGATTGCCTGGGCCGGCATGGAAAGAGCCTTAAAAGGGATGTATAACGGACTTGACTTCAAACCCCGCCCCAGATGGCCCCTAGATGCCGATGCGCCCAAAGCAGCCGGTGCCGGAGGAGTAAAAGCATGAGACCCCTAAAAGAAATCTGCGAGATTTTAGACGTTTTTAAAGCTCAAGACCCTAATCCCAAAAGCGAGCTTAATTACCACAATGCCTATACTTTACTGGTGGCCATTGTTTTATCGGCCCAAAGCACTGATAAAGGCGTCAACAAAGCAACCGAGCAACTATTCAAAATTGCCGACACTCCGCAAAAAATACTGGATTTGGGCATAGATGAGCTAAAAAATCACATCAAAACGATTGGCCTATACAACAACAAAGCCAAAAACATCATGGCTTTAAGCCAACGACTGGTAGATGAGGCCAACGGAGAAGTTCCGCAAAACAGAGATTTTTTGGAATCCCTGCCCGGTGTTGGCCGCAAGACCGCAAATGTCTTGCTCAATGTTTGGTGGGGAGAGCCTACCGTGGCGGTAGATACTCATGTTTTAAGACTGGCCAAAAGATTAGACTTAAGTGACGGCGACACCCCTCTAACGGTTGAAGCAGATTTAAACAAACTACCCGATGAATACAAACGCCACCTTAACCACTGGCTGGTATTATTTGGCAGATATATTTGCAAAGCCCAGAAACCGGATTGCAAAAACTGCCCGATAACCAAGTTTTGCCACAGCACTGATAAAAAGATTTAGATATACTTGATGGCAACAAATCCGCCAATCAGCAAAACCAAGAACAAAACCGAAAGCATTCCGAGATTTTTCTCAATAAACTCTTTCATCGGCTCGCCATATTTTTTAAGCAACCATGCCACCAGATAAAATCTCATACCTCTGGCAATTACGGAAGCAATCGTAAAAGTGATTAAATCCAGGTGAACAACTCCACTGGCAATGGTAATGACCTTATAAGGAAACGGAGTAATACCAGCGCCAAAAACAATCCAAGCGCCCCATTCGTGGTAATAGTCTTTGAAGACATCAAACTGCTGCATATAGCCATAAAAATTTAAAATCGGCTTAGCTATCAAATCGAAGAAAAATATGCCGATACTATAGCCGAAACACCCTCCCACAACACTGGCTACGGTTGCCACACCGGCGATTCTCCAAGCCTTCTGCGGCATAGCCAACACCATAGGGATAAGCATAATATCAGGAGGAATTGGAAAAAACGAGCTTTCAGCAAACGCAACAATCGCCAAAAACACCAGAGCGTTTGGGCGCGAGGCCAAATCAAGCATCCAATCATAAGTTGCTCTCACCAAACGATGAAAAGATTGTCTAAGATAGCTAATTCCCATAACTTATTCCTCTAAAAAATTTACACTTATCCGTAAAGATAAAGGATTATTTAGTTTGCGCAACAAAATTTTTGTTTTACTCATCATCAAGAATGATGACAATGCCCGCAATGACAGTGATGTCCATGAGAATTTTGCTGTTTTAAGGCTGCCTCATAAGTGTTTTCCAAAAGCATAGCCACCGTCATCGGCCCAACCCCACCGGGAACAGGGGTAATGAAAGACGACTTTTCTTTTGCATCTTCAAAATCAACATCACCACAGAGTTTTCCCTCCACGCGGTTAATCCCCACATCTATCACCACCGCGCCTTCTTTGAGCCAATCTTTTTTAACCAGTTTTGGACATCCGCAAGCGGCCACCACAACATCTGCCTGCCGAACAATATTAGGCAAATCAACGGTTTTTGAGTGGGTAACGGTCACCGTGCAATCGTGATTGAGTAGTACCATGGCGGTAGGACGTCCGACGATATTAGAGCGGCCGATAACAACGGCGTGTTTACCGCACAAGTCAACTCCCGTTGTTTGCAACAACTTCAAAATTCCCTTGGGCGTGGCAGAAACAACAGCCTCAGGCTCCTTGCACGCTAACAACCCGGCATTATACGGATTAAAGCCATCGACATCTTTTTCCGGCCGAATGGCTGATAGGATTTTTAAGGGATTAATATGCTCGGGCAACGGCAGCTGAACAATTATTCCGTTAACATGCGGATTCTCGTTTAACTCCTCAATAGTCGCCAAGAGAGCATTTTCACCGATACCCTCATTCATTTCCAACACTTCGCACCCGATTCCAACTTCTGCGGCGGCCTTTTTCTTATTGCGCACATAGATTCGGCTGGCCTCATTATCTCCCACCAACACAACCGCTAACACCGGCATAACCTCACCCGGCAGCTGTTCAACCTTTTTAGCCAAATCAGCTCTGATTTCGGAGGCTATTTTTTTTCCGTCAATTATTTGTGCTGTCACCTATTTTATCTCCTCTGCCAAAACTTGTATTTGCTCTTTATCCGCCTGCACCAAAATTTTCTTATATCTATCAAGCTCTCCGCCGATAATTTGCAAATCAGATTTTGAAATTTTTAACTTAGCGGCCAAAAATCTGATTAACTCCTGATTGGCTTTTCCCTTTTCCGGCACGCTGATAACACTAATTTTGAGCCACTCATCGCCGTTCGGATCAACAAAAACGCCACTAATTTTACAAGAAGAAGAGTTAGGGGTTAGCCTAACTCTTAAAATTATGCCCTTTTGATTTTCCTCAAAAAACAACAAATACTACACCAACAAAGCGCTCAGACGCAAAATCAAGCGGCTGACAAAGATTAAAGCCAACAATAAGATAAACGGAGAAAAATCAAACCCGGCAACAGTGGGAATTTTCTCACCGATTTTTTTATAAACAGGCACTGTCAACCTGTCCAAAACCTCAACGGTTTTTTGCGCATACTTATTGGAAGGCTCTAAGATTTTGAAATGAATCAACCAATACAAAACGACTTGAACGACCACAATTTTGAAATAAATATCTACAATCAGGCCGATAACATACAAAAACGGTTCAAAAATTGCACCCATTCAAATTCTCCCAAAAATTCATACTAATGTCTTAGATAATCCAGACACCTTTTGCTGTCAACCATAAATTAGCTAAGCCGAGCGAGAGTATTCTCTTTCCAACTGATTATAGCGGCTAAGGCTAAAGCTCTTAGCACGTCTGACCATTTGTCTTTTTGCCTCCAAATCCTGTTGCTCGGCAGACTTACCCATTCTAAGCCCTTCAATAAACTTTCTGCGGTTTTTCAGCAAAATCTCTTGTTTTCT
Source organism: uncultured Alphaproteobacteria bacterium (assembly GCA_944392215.1). Taxonomy (GTDB): domain Bacteria; phylum Pseudomonadota; class Alphaproteobacteria; order RF32; family CAG-239; genus CAZU01. Next base: position 16,621 of record CALXVX010000083.1, read on the forward strand.
AAACACGTCATCTCTTGAATAAGTAACCGGCCGATAAGAAGTCATCACCCCTTCCACCGCGCTGTCAAACTCGTTTCCGATTTCTTGATTTTGGACATAGCGGCCGAGAGCCTGTTCCTCAGCAGAGGCCAAGGCAATACCGCCCAAAACTATTCCTGCGGCATGAGCCATTTCTTTTTCGGCTCTTTCTTGCTCGTCAGATTTACTTTTAGTCGCCTGAGTCCTATCTCTTAGCCGACGTAATTCAGAAAGTTTAAACTGCAGAAAGCTGAGTTTATTCTTGGCCATTTCCTTATAATAGCCGGTTCCGTTGCGTTCGGCCGTTGCATAAAGAGAAATAATCAACTTCAGTTCTGTTTCTCTGTCATCCAAGAAGCCAATAAAAGAGTTGCGGGCTTTAATTTCGCCCTCGGTTGTCCCGTTAGTGTTGATATCAATCTCAATCTGTCGCTGAGTCTCAACCCAATCATAATATTCAGCCTTCGGATCTTCTGAAGAGTAGAGATGTTGCAAAGATTCGGCCAAGACATAGCTCAAATCAGAAGCCGGTACTTCTTTACCATCAAAAGTTGGTGTTTTCATCGGCACGCCTTTGGTTTGGTTCTCCAAAACCTGCAAAGAAAGTTTCTTTATAAGCGGCTTTTGCTGCCGGCGCATTTCCGCCACCATAGCCTCGGCTCTGGCCTTTTGCTCCAGCGGAACATCTGAAGAAAGCTGCATTCCCTGATTACGTGACTTTTCATATGCATTTTGAGATTTTTCCATTCTCTCAAAACTATTCAGCTCCACTCCAATCAGCGGCTCAAAATAAGCATCATATTCATCTCTTGTAGGCATATTTGCCTCCTTTTGCTCTCTTAAACTTTCTCAAAAATAATTTTGCCTTCCTCAAGCCAAACGATTCTATCAATCACCCACTGGCCGATTTGTTCAATTTTCTCAAGCTCCAAGCCCATGGCTTTTCCGACCCGACCGATAAGCAATGTCTCTCTGTCCGAAAGGTCTCCGTCAGAATTAGCCAACATACACATTTCTTTAACAAGCTCCATGGCTGTGCGACGATTTTTAATTTTCTTTGCCTCCTGGACAACATCGTCATCACTGGCATTTGATCGAACTTCATTTTCCCGAGATTGTGGAATCTCAAAAGCCTTCATCAACTCGGCAATAAAAGCATCTTCGCCCTCATCGACATTGCCGTCAGCCTTAGCCAAACGCATCAACACTTTCAAAAATATCACACGATCATCTTCGCTCATCTCAGACAAATAGCTCATATCATTCTCCATATTCAAACCAGACATTGACGGTCCTTTCATTAAAATGACAACTCTGGCTATATCTTAACAAATTTTCAAAAAAAAACAATCAAAAAGGAAAACCCCAAAATAAATAAAAATTGTTGAAATTAGAGAAGGGATAACGTATGCTGAAAGATAAACAAATAAGTAATGAGAAAACATTGAAACAATACTACATAAAAACTTTCGGCTGCCAAATGAATGTATACGATTCGCATCGTATCGCGGCCATTCTGGAGACCCTTGGGTTTAGCCCCGCCATATCGGTAAAAAACGCAGATCTGGTTATTTTCAACACCTGCCATATCAGAGAGAAAGCGGCAGAAAAAGTTTTTTCTGACCTCGGGCGATTAAATTTGATAAAAGAAGAAAGGGCTCAAGAAGGCCAAGACACCATCATCGGCGTTGTCGGTTGTGTTGTCCAGGCAGAAGATGAACAAATTGCCAAACGAGCTCCTTTTGTGGATTTTGCTCTTGGCCCCTTGACCTATCACCGCTTGCCCCAGGTGCTGGCTCAAATTTCTAAAAAGCGTGGGATTCCGTTGATAGATACCGAGTTTCCGGCTGAGTCAAAGTTTGACTTTTTGCCTGAAAACACTTCCATGGGCGGTTGCTCATTTTTAGCCATTCAAGAAGGATGCAACAATTTCTGCACTTATTGTGTTGTGCCTTATACCAGAGGAATTGAAACCTCCCGTCCGGTGGAAGACATTATCAAAGAAGCAAAAAAGCTGGTTGCCGAAGGCTCTGTTGAAATAAATCTTTTGGGCCAAAACGTGAATTCCTACCATGGAGAAGATAAAAACGGCAAAGAGCGGAATCTGGCATATTTGCTGAGAAGATTAAATGAGATTGAGGGCTTGGAAAGGCTCCGTTACACCACATCTTACCCGGCTGATGTTGATGACGACCTCATTGCCTGCCACAGAGATTTAAAGAAACTAATGCCCTATTTGCACCTTCCGGTTCAATCCGGCTCAGATAAAATATTGAAAGCGATGAACCGACGCCACACGCGCGGCCAATACCTTGAGGTGGTTGAAAAGCTCAAAGAAGCCAACCCAGAACTTGGTTTTTCATCAGACTTTATTGTCGGCTTTCCCGGAGAAACGGACGAAGATTTCGAACAAACGTTGGACTTAGTCCGCCAAGTCAGCTTTATTCAAGCTTTCTCGTTTAAATATTCTCGCCGCGCAGGCACTCCGGCAGCCCTAATGCCCAACCAAGTAGAAGAAAAGATAAAAAAAGAGCGCTTAATTATCTTACAAGACCTCTTATTTTCATATCAGTTAAAGTTTAATAAAGAAAGTGTTGGTAAAATCATGCCGGTTTTGTTTGATATTAAAGGCCGCCACAAAGGAGAGCTGATTGGCAGAACCCCCTGGATGCAAAATGTCCATGCCGAGCTTGGCAAAGAATATTGCAATAAAATTGTTAATATAAAAATGATAGATGCAACCGTTAACTCGTTGTCTGGTGTAAAGGAAGGAAAGTAGCCATGGCAGAAATAAATTTTGAACTATTCAACAACAATCTTGTTCAGCAACTTGTCGGCCCGCAAGACGGCAATTTGCGTTTAATAGAAAAGATTTTGGGAGTAGAAATCGGTTCTTTTGGCAACCAGATGAACATCAAGGGCTCAGCCGAGGCAATAGAACAAGCCAAAACGGCCATAGACGTTTTATACAACAAGGTCAGCAAAGGCATTGCCATCAATGAGGAAGAGGTCAAAGCCGCCATCCGAATTTCCGGTGGCAACACCGATTCTGCCACCGCTCAAGACTTGAGCAATATCGTCCTAAAGACCAAAAAACGCCATATTTACCCGCGTTCTGCCACCCAAGCGCTGTATATCCAAGAGATGATGAAAAACGAACTCGTTTTCGGCCTTGGCCCTGCCGGTACCGGTAAGACCTATTTGGCAGTTGCTTTAGCGGTATCAATGATGTTGGAAGGCCGCATCGACAAGATTATTCTTTCTCGTCCGGCGGTTGAAGCAGGAGAAAACTTAGGATTCTTGCCTGGAGACTTAAAAGAAAAAGTAGACCCCTATTTGCGCCCGTTGTACGATGCTTTATATGAAATGTTGCCAGCAGAGCAAGTAGATAAGAAAATTGCATTAGGTGAGATAGAAATTGCGCCTCTGGCTTTCATGCGCGGCCGCACCCTTTCCAATGCTTTTGTTATTTTGGATGAGGCTCAAAACACTACCCCGATGCAAATGAAGATGTTTTTAACCCGTTTGGGCGAAAATTCCCGCATGGTTGTCAACGGTGACTTGAGCCAAGTAGATTTACCTCGCGGCACCATCTCAGGCTTAAGAGATGCCTTGAGTATTTTGCAGGGCGTGCCCAACATCGGCTCGGTCCGTTTCAGTGCGGCAGATGTTGTTCGTCATGGCCTGGTAGCTAAAATCGTAAAGGCCTACGAAGAACGAAGCAAGAAAGAATACGGAGATGAATAAACCGGAACTAAACATTGTCATAAATGATTCGAGATGGGAAGACAAAATTACCGCCATTGACGATTTGTGCCGCCATGTTTTTACAACAACTTTTGCCTTTATGGCAAAAGAAGAGCCCTCCGAGTTGTTCACCACAAAAGCAACTTTGGTTGTGAACCTTTCTTTGAGCAATGATGAAGAAGTACACCGCTTAAACAAAGAATTCAGAAACATGGATAAACCAACCAATGTTTTATCCTTTGCCAATGTTGATGACCCTGATTTTGAAGAAGAGCTCGCAAATGCCGATGACTTTTTAGAATTAGGAGACATTATTATTGCCCTTGAAACCTTGGAAAGAGAGGCCAAAGGACAAAACATTTCTCTGCAAGATCACCTAAGCCACCTTTTGGTTCACGGCCTTTTGCATCTTTTGGGCTATGACCATCAAGAAGATAAAGAAGCTGAATATATGGAAGGCCTTGAAATAAAAATTTTGCAACACCTAAACATCAGAAATCCTTATGAGGAGTAAAAATACAAATGCCAGAAGACTCTAAAAACGAACCTTCTTTTTGCCGTTTTGTAACCAAGTTTTTTCACCGTCGCCAGCCTGAAACCGTGCGCGAAACGATTGAGGACTTGATAGAAGAAGCCTCCTCAAACGGAGAAGATCAACTCTCCGAGCACGAGCAATTATTACTAAACAATATTCTGTGTCTAAGCAACAAGAAATGCGCAGAGGCCATGATTCCGAGAGCCGATATCATAGCTTTTCCGCAAACGGGAACCGTAAAAGATTTGGCCGAGCTCATGGTCACCAAAGGGCATTCCAGAATTCCGATTTACGGAGAATCTCTTGATGATATTGTCGGCATTCTCCACGTAATAGATTTGGTCAAATGCCTGCTAAAAGGCAAAAAAGATTGCCAAGTTGCAGATATCGTAACCCCAAATGTCAAGTTTGTGTCTCCCTCAATGAGAGTTTTGGATTTGCTAAGAGAGATGCAAATTCAAAAAGTTCACATGGCCATGGTGGTAGATGAGTATGGCGGCATAGACGGCCTTGTAACGATTGAAGACTTGTTAGAAGAAATCGTTGGCGATATTGAAGACGAATATGATTTAGAAGAAGATCCTCTGATTGCCGTGCAAGATTCGGGAGAAATTATCGCCGATGCCAAAGCCGAGTTAGATGAGATAAAAGAAATTTCAAACCTTGACCTGGCTCAATATCTTTCCGAAGATGCTGCCTCTGAAATTGAAACCTTGGGCGGATTTGTGTTCAACCTGACACAAAGGATTCCTTCCAGAGGAGAAGTGATTGAAGGCCCAGACGGATTAAAGTTCCAGATTATGGATGTAGACCCGAGAAGGATAAAGAAGGTCATGATTACCCGCCCCAAGGAATCAGAAACGAATGAAGGCCAAGCTAATTAAACATTACCGGCTGCTGTCTTTTTTAAGCGGTTGGCTGGCTGTCGCCGCCCTACCGCCGTGGTATGCGTTTCCGATTTTGTTCGTCAGCTTTTCACTGCTCTTGTGGCTGATCGACAACAGTGCCACAAAGGGCATGGCTTTCAAAAGCGGCTATTATTTCGGTTTTGCTTTTTTTGCCTTTGGCTTGGCCTGGATAAACAACGCACTGTTGCTGGACGCAGAAGCCTTTGGATGGTTGGTGCCGATAACCTTCTTAGCCTCAGGATTTTTCTTTGGCTTATTTATCGCCATCCCGGCGTGGTTGAGTTGGTATGCCAAAAAAGATTGGGCCAGGTATTTGGCTTTTACCGCTCTTTTTGTAATTTTTGAGTGGATAAGGAGCTTCTTTCTGACCGGATTCCCGTGGAATTTGCTTGGCTCAGCTCTTGCTTTCAGCAATATTTTGATTCAAGCAGCTGGTTTGGGAGGCACTTATTTCTTAAGCTTGTTGGTATTGCTCGCAGCAGGAGCGCCGTTTTTATATTTCAACAGCAAGAGCAAAAAAAGGTTAATAACATCCGTATCGATCATTGCCGTTATTTTAGTGTTTTTAGGTGGCTTTGGATATTTCAAGATAAAAGCACATCCTCACCAAGCCTCCTCCTCAATTATCCGGCTGGTTCAACCGGCCATTCCGCAAAGTCTGAAATGGAATGCGGCCGCCCTGTCAGATAATTTGGAGCAATATATAAAACTCTCCCAACTTCCGGGCTTTGATAATGTAGACTTCACCATTTGGGGTGAAACAGCTTTTCCCTATGCCCTTGAGCAAGACGTTTACCACCGGCAAATGCTGCAATATGCCATTCCGCCGCAAGGATATCTTATCACCGGAGCTCTGCGTTACGAAGATATTCAAGACGCCTCATACAAGGTATACAACTCTCTGTTTGTTTTGGATAAGAGCAATAAAATCATCGCCACATATGACAAATTTCACTTGGTTCCGTTTGGAGAGTATATACCTTTGCGAAAATATCTGCCGGAATGGATAAGGCCCGTTGCCAACGCCATTGGCAGCTTTCAAGCCGGAAAAGGGCCAGAAATTATCACTATTCCCGGGCAACCCTCTCTGGGTGGTTTAATTTGCTATGAAGTAATCTTCCCGCACCAAATTTTAGATAAAAACAATCGCCCACAATGGATTGTAAACCTCACCAATGACGGCTGGTACGGCGATTCTGCAGGCCCCCACCAACACTTGGAGGCAGCCAGACTTCGCGCGGTAGAAGAAGGAATAACCATTGCCCGAGTTGCCGGCAGCGGCATCTCCGCGCTCATTTCTCCCTTAGGGACTGTTTTGGGACAAATACCTCTTCACAAACAGGGCATTTTAGATATTGCCCTGCCCAAGGAACCACAGTTTTCCACAACTTATAGTAGATTGGGCAATAGCCTTATTCTGCTCATATGTTCTCTCCTGCTGGGTGTTGCATTTGTTCAAAAAAACGCAAACAACTAAAACTATTGTCTATATACAATGTTCTGTATTCGCTTCATTATGATTTTATAATATAATATGTTATATAAAAAATCTGTTGACGATTTGATTGCAAAATCCTATTTTATAAATAACGAACTATACACTCACCTAAGGGACTTGAACTATGATCAAACAACCAACAAAGAAATCCAACCGTGGCCGCACACCGCAGGGGGAGCCAAATCCGGTCGACGTTCACGTCGGTAATCGTATTCGCCTCAGACGCACACTTTTAGGCCTGAGCCAAGAAAAATTGGCCAGCATGTTGGGTCTGACATTTCAGCAGGTTCAGAAATATGAAAGAGGCATGAACCGCGTTGGCGCCAGCCGTCTGTGGGACATCAGCAAAGTACTGGAAGTTCCAATCAACTTCTTTTACGAGGACATGGACAAGTCGGTTGCCAACCAGTCTCCGAGGATGTTTTCTCTTCCGGAGGGAGATATAGATTTCTTGGAAGAAGAAGAGGAAATCTACAATGATGACCCCATGCAACGGCAAGAGACCATAGAGTTGGTGAAGGCCTATTACAAAATTCCCAACCGCACGGCGGCTCGTCATTTGTATGACTTGATTATATCAATGTCCAAAACAAACTATAATAATCAGTCAGAAGACGAAGAATAAAAATCTTGCGATATTAGGAAAAAAAGCTGGTAAATTACCAGCTTTTTTTTATTATAAAAACAGCAAAAAGAACCGAGGTAAAAATGTCTGTTTTATTCACGAGCGAATCCGTTTCAGCCGGTCACCCTGACAAGGTCTGCGATGCCATATCCGATGCCCTTTTGGACTTACACTTACAAAAAGATACAAAAGCACGCACAGCCATAGAAACACTCGCCACCACGGATCAAGTTATCATTGCCGGAGAAACATCTTCATCCTCCCTCCCCACAGATGAGGAAATAGAGTTGGCGATTCGCCAAGTTGTCAAAAATATCGGCTACGAGCAAGTTGGCTTTAGCTGGAAGACTTTGAAGATAAACAACTTACTTCACCGCCAGTCAGCAGATATAGCTTTAGGAGTAGACCGCTCCGGCGCCGGAGACCAAGGTATTATGTTTGGCTATGCCAAAAAAGAAAAAGGATTTGCAACGGAATATATGCCGTTGCCGATATTTTTGGCGCACCGAATTTTGCAGGAACTTTCGGGGATTCGCCTGCAAGATTTACAAAACCGCCTTGGTCCTGATGCCAAAAGTCAGGTCACGGTAGAATACAACGAACAAGGGGAGGCTATTACTTTACCTAAAATTGTTGTTTCCAGCCAACACGACAAAGATGTAGAAATAGAAGAGGTCAGAGAACTTGTCAGACAGGCCTTAAAAAAAGCAATTCCTGAAAGCTTAATGCCATCAGAACAGGCTCTATTGATAAACCCAACCGGCCGTTTTGTTATTGGCGGCCCCGATGGTGATACCGGGCTCACCGGCCGCAAAATAATTGTGGACACCTATGGCGGCGCAGCCCCGCACGGCGGCGGAGCATTTTCCGGCAAAGACCCGACCAAAGTAGACCGCTCTGCGGCTTATATGCTCCGCTGGCTGGCAAAAAATGTGGTAGCGGCAGGTTTGGCAGATGAATGTTTGTTGCAAATATCTTATGCCATCGGTATTGCTGAACCTTTGTCTTTATACATAGACACCAAGGGAACGAGCAAATTGCCACAAGAACAGATATTAAGCTGGATAAAAGAAAATGTTGAGTTAACCCCGGAAGCCATTATCTCAAGACTAGATTTACGCCGCCCGATTTATTCTGGCACCAGCGCTTATGGCCATTTCGGACGCAAGCCCAAAAGCGACGGCTCTTTTTCCTGGGAAAAATTAGATTTAGTAAAGGATCTTCAAAATGCTCTACTCTGATAAACACCCGCACGACCCATCAGAGCCAAAATTTTTTGGCCGCCGTCAAGGTCGCCGCATCAGAAAAGCAAAAACCTCTTTGTTGGAAAGCTTTTTACCTAAGCTACAAATAAATCAGAACACTGTATTTAAAAAAGAAACATTGTTCGGTGTGCCTGTCAAATCCGTTTGTTTGGAGATTGGCTTTGGCAATGGTGAACATCTAGCCGGCCAAGCTCTAAAAAATCCCGATACCGGTTATATCGGAGCAGAGGTTTTCAAAAACGGTGTAGCCAACCTCTTAACTTTACTAACCGGAATAAAAGAAGGCAATGACTTGCCCGAGCAGATTACGCTCTTACCCGAAAGAGTAGACAACGTCAGAATTTATGATGATGACATCCGCCTTCTTTTTTCACGCCTGCCGGATGGTTTCTTAGACAAGGTTTTTCTGCTGTTTCCGGACCCCTGGCCCAAGAAACGCCATGCCTCGCGCCGTTTTGTAAACCCTGACAACCTAAAAGAGATTGCACGCATCCTAAAACCTGGCGGACTGTTCAGAATAGCCACCGACCACCCGATATACAAGACCTGGAGCCTGCGGCAAATGCACGAAGATAAAAACTTTCGCTGGGCAGCAACCTGTGGCAAAGACTGGAAGACCCCGCCCTCAGATTGGGTTGAAACCAAATACCAAAGAAAAGCCTTAAGAGAAGGCCGACGACCAATCTTTTTAGACTTCATCCGTCTTTAAGTTAAAGAAAATATGATTATATGAAAAACAAAAAAGGAGATATCAATGACCAAACAGAAACAAAAAAAGCACCTTTGGCTATACATAATAGCCGCGGTAGCCTCGCTTGGAGGCTTGCTTTCCGGTTTTGACATGGGCGTCATATCCGGAGCCCTGCTATTCATCAACGAAACCTGGACAATGACGCCCCTGGAGCAAGGCTGGCTGGTAAGCTCAGCAATTGCCGGTTCAGTCGTTGGTGCTGCCGCTAATGGTTTCTTGGCGGACATGTATGGACGCAAAAAAATAATCATTGCCACCGCTTTGATTTTTGTTGTAGGCTCTTTGATGTGCGGTTTTGCCCAAACCATTTCTCAACTGATTATCTCTCGCATCATCATCGGCATTGCCGTTGGTATGGTCAGTTTTGCGGTGCCTCTGTATTTGTCAGAGATTTCTCCGCAAAAAATTCGCGGAATGTTGATTTCTCTTTTTCAACTGGCTATCACTGCCGGCATTTTGCTTTCATATCTCATCAACCGCGTATTTGCCAACTTTGACCACAACTGGCGTTGGATGCTCGGCTCCGGTGTAATCCCTGCCGCTATTTTGCTGATTGGCATCAGCTTCTTAGGTGACACCCCTCGTTGGTTGATAAGCAAACACCGTGATGAAGAAGCTAAAGACATCTTCAAAAAAATAGAGCCCGAAGGAGATGTTGATGCCCACATTAAAGAAATAAAAGAGACTTTAACCCCAAAGAAAAAAGAGAGCAAAACGAGCTTCAAACGCTGGATGTTTATGCCTGTTTTTGTTGGCGTAGGCATCATGTTTGTACAAATTTGCACGGGCATTAATACCATTATTTATTACACGCCCACCATTTTCCAAATTGCCGGTTTTGACTCTCAGATTGGAGCTTTGTACGCCACCATCGGCATAGGCTTTGTCAACTTTGGTATGACTCTTGTAGCCATTGCCACCATAGACAGATTGGGGCGCAAACCTTTGCTATATATTGGTCTTTGGGGAATGCTGATAAGCCTTATCACCTTGGGCAGCTCGTTTGCTTTTGCCCAAGAGCTTGGCGATGCCCGCAAATGGATAGCCGTTGCCTCGGTAGTAGTTTATATTGCCTCATTTGCCATGAGTTTAGGCCCTGTTGGCTGGATTATGATATCAGAGGTTATGCCGCTGCAAATCAGAGGTCTGGCCATGAGTGCCGCCACGGTAGCCAACTTTGGTTTCAATTTTGTGGTTGTTTTGAGTTTTCTGCCGCTGTTGGATCTCATCGGCAGAGCGGCCACATTCTGGATGTTTGGAGGCATCACGATAATTTCCATGCTTTTCGTATATTTCTTTATTCCCGAGACCAAGGGAATTTCCCTAGAAAAGATAGAAAAGAACTGGAAAGAGGGCAGATCGGCCCGCAAATTTCAGTAAAGAAGCGTCACAAAATCCCCGGAAGTTTCCGGGGATTTTTTATTTGATAAAAAAATAAAATAGATATAATAAGGCTGATAAAGAAACAACCTAGAAAGAAAAAAAGATGAAAGTTTTGGTAGGAATGAGCGGCGGCGTAGATTCTTCAGTGGCCGCATTGTTGCTGAAAAGAAAAGGCTATGAGGTAATTGGCGCCACTATGACCATATGGGACCAAAAGGTGCGAGCACTTGCCCCCAACGGCAAAGAAGCCTGCTTTGGCCCCAAAGAAAAGAAAGATATTGAATCCGCCCGCGATATCTGCAAAAAACTCGATATCCCCTACTATGTCTTTGATTGCCGAGAACAGTATAAAAAACTTGTTTTATCCAATTTCAGGCAAGAATATCTAAACGGCCGCACACCTAACCCCTGCATTTGGTGCAATGCCACCATCAAGTTTGAAGCCCTCCCCCAAACCGCCAAAGAACAGGGATTGGAATTTGATAAGTTTGCGACCGGACATTATGCTTGTTTGGACTTCAATAAGGCAAGTAATCGCTATTTTCTGCGCACAGCTAAAGATTTAAGCAAAGACCAGTCTTATTTTCTCTACCGCTTGCAGCAAGAGCAATTAAGCAAAATCTTGTTACCTCTGGGAGAATATAGCAAGCCGGAAATCAGAGAACTGGCCCGGGAGGCCGGGTTAAAGGTTTTTGATAAGCCCGATAGCCAAGACTTTTATTCCGGAAGTTATAGTGATCTGCTGGAGGTTAAAGACAACCCCGGTAACTTTGTCTCTCCTGATGGAAAGATTTTGGGCCGCCACAACGGTATTTGGAACTATACCATCGGCCAACGCCGCGGCCTTGGTGTATCATCTGACCGCCCGCTATATGTTGTTGGTTTTAACAAAGAGAGAAACGAGGTTATTTTGGCTCACGAGGAAGAAAGCTTGAGAACAACTCTCACGGCAGATAATTGCACTTGGATGGATTTTGCACTGCCGGATACCTCTTTTGAGGCAGAGGCAAAAGTCCGCTCCTCTCAAATCCCGACAAAAGTTACGGTCACAAAAACCGATAACGGAATAAAGGTTGAGTTTGCCACCCCGCAAAAAGCCCTCACCCCCGGCCAATCAATAGTTTTATACAATAAAGACACTGTTTTGGGCGGCGGAATTATAAATGAGGTTTTGAGTTAAATTTTAGAGATTAAGGAAAGTCAACAAAGCTCCAACCACCAAGGGAATAGAGAAATTGTCATCAATATCCAATTTATCTTCAAGCATTTCAGCAAAAGTTGCCGCCAAACAGGCAACCACGCTGGCAACATTAAAGGGAAACATCGGCGCCAAAATCATATTAACAAACAGCGCGCTCATAAAAAAGGCTGTTGTCCCTTCCAAAGATTTGTTTTTATAGAGCTTGCGGCTGCCATATGCCTTGCCAAACAACGCTGCGGCAGTGTCAGACACCAACATTACCGACAAAGCAATAACGGCTACCGGCCTTGAAAAAAGGATGGTGCAAAGAATTGCTGCAGCCAACACATACATGGATCCTGTTGCCTGAAATCTGGCATGAACGGTTTCTTTATTGCGCAATGTTTTAGCAAATAGCTTGCCAAATATCTGCCTGGCCCACGGATATTTTTTATAGTTAGCATACTCAAGCCCGATATCTCCGAGTAAAAGAAGCGCAAATAAAGAGACGCTAAACCCCGGATGCATAAAGTAGATAACCAAGGGAATCCACAAAGAGCTAAGATGAATACTTTTGCGATAAAACTCTTTTTTAAGAGATTTATCGATTTGGATTCGCATAAAAGCTTCTGGATTAAAACGATAGTTTTTCAGAAAACTTAATCGGTTTTTCCACTTAACGTTCCGGTTAAATTTCAACATCTATAGAGCTTTCTAAAGAGCCTATTTGTTTTTTTTATTGCAGCAACAACCTTCTTTTTTGGCGCCTTGCTCTTTTTTACCCTCACTGCATTGATGGTTTTCGTCACAAGTGCAATTTTCGCCGCAAGTGCAGTTGGGGTTATGGCATTTTGGATTTGTGCATTTAGACATGATTTTTCTCCTCATAAATTATACTTTGTTTATACAACAACAATATTGATAAGCAAGTATTTTTCCATAAAACTTTGTTTTTATTCCTCGGCCAATTCCTTAACTGGTTCGCCATAGGCGTCTTTAAGCAGGCGCTTTTCGGCAAACAGCTTTTTCCATTTGGCAAAAGTCCCAAACAAGACAAGAATCATCAGGAACATCACAAGCAAACCGAGCACGGCGAGCAGATATTGTTTTTGCGGCCAATATTGCTCAAAGACCTGCAAATATCCAGCCCAGAAAGTAACTCCGACCATAAAGATTCCGGGAATTGCCACCGCCAAAGCATAAACCCCTCTATTAAGCCGCAGCAGCATGGTGGTGCAAACAATCAAAGCGCAAGCCGCCAACAACTGGTTGCTCAACCCAAACAACGGCCATATACTGCTGATATTTCCGGTATAAACCAGATAGCCCCACAAGAAAGTGAACACGGCACTGCTTAAGATGATGCCTGGCCACCATTCTTTGTCATTAAATTTAGGATAAACAAGTCCCATCATCTCCTGCAAAAAGAAACGTCCCACTCTGGTTCCGGCATCAATGGCGGTCAAGATAAAGACAGCTTCAAACATCACGGCAAAATTATACCAATAAGCCATCAAGTGATCCATATAGGGAAGATTGCGAAAGATATGAGCCATTCCCACCGCCAAAGAGACAGCTCCGCCGGTACGCCCATGGAGGTCAATTCCGATATGTTCTTCAAAAAACGGCAAATCCACCGCGGCCAGATTTGGATGATTCTGCACAAGAGAGGCATAAACATCATGCGGAGAGTTGATGGCAAAATAATCTCCGGGCATCAGGGTGCAAGCAGCAATCAAAGCCATCATTGCCACAAACCCTTCGGTTAACATTGCGCCATAGCCAACAAAAAGAATTTCTCGCTCATTCCCGAGCATTTTGGGAGTTGTTCCGGTACCGATAATGGCATGAAAGCCGGATATTGCACCGCAAGCAATGGTAATAAAGATAAACGGCAGCACCGGCCCATTAATAACCGGTCCGCCGCCGTTGATAAACGGAGTAAAAGCCGGCATCAATATTTCCGGACGCACCAAGATGATTCCAACCGCCAGCATAAGGATAGTGCCGATTTTAAGATAGGTTGATAAATAATCCCGTGGCACCAACAAAAGCCAAATTGGCAAAACAGAAGCTATAAAACCATAGGCAGGGATAGCCAAAGAAACGGTAGACCTATCCCAATCAAACAAGGGGCCGAAAGCCTCAGGCTGCATCAACGCATGACCCGAGACGATTCCGATAAGCAGCAAAGAAATACCAACAACGCTTGCCAAGCTGACACTATTTTGGCGCAACTTCATAATCACGCCCATAAGAACGGCAATCGGCATGGTAATCACCACAATAAAGAGCGACCACGGAGCATTGTGCATGGCGCTGACACAAGCCAAAGAAAGCCCGGCCAGGGTCAAGATTAAGATAAACAAGACGGCAAACCCGGCAACCGTACCGGTTAGGGGTCCCACTTCTCTGCGAGTTATGGTAGCCAAGCTCTGCCCTTTATGGCGCACAGAGGCAAACAAAACCACCATGTCATGAACCCCGCCCGCCAGCACACAGCCGATCAATATCCACAAAGCCCCCGGCAAATACCCAAATTGTGCGGCCAGCACTGGTCCTACCAAGGGCCCGGCAGCAGCAATAGCAGCAAAATGGTGGCCAAACAAAACCGTTTTATTGGTGCTGACATAATCATGCCCATCGGCATATTTCACCGCCGGAGTTTCGCGCCTGGCATCCAAACGCAACACCTTATTTGCCATAAACAAGCCATAAAATCGATAAGCAATAGCAAACACACATAAACTGGCAAAAACCAAGGTAATGGCATTCATATGTTCAAGCATTGGAACCTCCCTTAATGATATCTCCTAGCTCTAACACTCATAAATTAAAATAAGGATAACAAAATTTGTTTGCTCCTAACAAAAAGCCACCCGCTAAAGGGGTGGTTTTTTTCTGTGGCGTCGCATATGTTTTGAGTTTCGAACTTTGGGCATTAAAAAAATCATATCACTAGCCAATAGAATCAATGAGTTTCATGCATACAATAAATCTGATATGACCGCCTGCGACAACCATCAGACCACTCTCCTTTTTGAAAAGGATCCAACTCGTAACGTTGAGGCTGTTTAACTAAAAAGTCTGTTTTACCCTTATCTTCATAAAATACAGATTCAAATCTCAGTTGTTTTGATTTAAGAACAGGGAAATAACCATCTAGAACGTCAGGAGTTAATGTGTCCAAAGCCATTGTAATTGCAGTATCCAAACGAAACACTTTCAATTCATTAAATACCTCAAACTGATTAATATACAATAGTTTACCAGCATTGTTATAAGCTTGTTCAAATACTGCTTGATAACGACCTTTACCATAAAAGGGATGAAATTGTTTAATCAACATTATATTGTTTATCCATACTTCTCCTGAATTTTCCGTATACGTAAGCTCAAATTTAGCATCAATTTTTCCAAAATCTTCTGCAAGTACAACCACAATATACGGAGGATATTTTTCTTTAATAAATATATTAATGTCAAAAGGATCCTCATTTACCTTACAGCCTTTTTCTTGTCTAGTACCAATTATTTTTAGGTACTTGTTATGTTCCAAAACAAATAAATAAGTTAAAACTCTACAAGGATCTCTATCATCAATATCCGATAAACAAACATTTACGGTATCATCCATATTTACTTCAGCTTGATGTAAATACCTTTTTACTTCTTGTACGAAAGATTCATCTATCATGTTAACCTCATTAAATGTGTTAAGGGGGGCAGATATAAAAAAAAACACCAAACCCTCCTAAAAGGACCAGTTTGGCGTCAACTGACATACAAACCCTCTAGAACACTCCAGAGGAAAACACAGACATTCTTTTACTTCAAATGTATTTTCTTGTACCATAATTTTTATAAAAAAGCAAGGGGCATCATAATAAAAACATCAACAAATAAAGTATTTTTCTCAATTTTCATTCCAGACTTTATTATAAATACTTTCCCAGCCTTTATTATGGCTTGCTCCGTTGACTTCAATAATCAAATCGTCATTACTGACAAATTCGCGTGCCAATATCGGCGGTATAACTTTATCATCAGTTCCGACATAATGGATTTGCGGAATTTTGGCGAACTGTTTGCGGTAACTTTCTAAATTCATAGATTCGTTAAGCGGCGGCAAATTGTGATATTGCGTCCAAGCCAAGTGGTCGAGATTTCCGGCAATGGTTATAATTTTTTTGACATTCACCCCCCTTTTTGCGGTTGCAACCAATCCTGCAACTTGTGCCCCTCCCGAAAAACCAACCAAAACAACTGGATTCTTACCGGCAATTTGTCTTATCGTTTCATATTCGGCATTAATAATTTCAGGAGCAAATCGTGCGGTTGTCCAATGCCTTTTTGAGCAAATCGGACTTTTAATATATTGACAGGGACGTGCGATATAAACAACATTCGGACTTTTATCACCGAAAGCCAGTTCTCTTACCCAAACTCCGTGAGGTGTCGGGTTTTGCGTTGGTTTACCGTGACTGTTAAACGCATAACCATCACCCTCAATATAAATTTTATATACGCCCTGCGGATTGGTTATCTTCTGCCATGTTGCAATCGTAAAGTTCCGTGTTTCGACTTCTTTATACACAAAATTAGAGGGAACTGTTATTGAGGAACAGTTTGTCAAAAACAACAGTACCGCAAATATTTTCATTAAAATCTTCATAACATTAACCATACCCCCTAACATTTCAAACCGCAACAATATTTTAACTTTATGTCTGTTTTTACTGCGTTTTTATGCGCACATACGCACAAAACTCCTTAAAACCGCATAACTTATCACTTTTCACTAAAACTGCCGCACAGAGTCAAAAAACGCGGTTTAATCAATATTGCAAAAATTTTACTTTTTAATTGCAAATTAACCATACGCCTTATACCATACAAGCAGACAC
>CALXVX010000084.1 GCA_944392215.1 uncultured Alphaproteobacteria bacterium
CCATGCTGTCTAACAGAGCATTCAAGTCATCTGCACGGTTATTTAATGAAAGAGCTGTATAGTAAGAACTTGGGTTATCTATGGCAGAATTTACTTTCTTGCCAGTAGAGAGCTTGTTTTGGGTAGCGTCAACCTGCCCGCTGATATTCTGCAGGCTCAACAAATTTGACCGCATACTTGCAGTTAAACTTATCTTGTCCATCGCTCCCTACTTGTCCTTATTTTGATGTACTGTTTTATTATACATTTTTTGACTTTGTTCTGCTAGAAATACAAGAAACTTTTCCACATGAATTCAAAAAACGTTCTCATTTGACTATCAGAAAAATCACCGCCTCTCTAGAGAAGCGGTGTTTTTTTATTGTTTTTCAGCTCTGGCGGCTTGATGCTTGGCGTTGTACATTGCCACAAAATCTATCGGGTTGAGCATCAAGGGCGGCAGGCCTCCGTTAAACAAGACAGTGGTTATGGCCTGGCGCGCATAGGGGAACAAAAGGTGCGGAACCTCCACCATCAGCACCGGTTCTTTGTGCTCTTGCGGCACATTTAATGAAACCAAACCGCCATAGGTCATCTCCAGAATAAAGAACTTTTCTTCCTTGACATCGCCGTCTATGCGGAAAGTGAGCTCAACATTGTAAATATTGCCTTCAACTTCTTTGGCGTTGATATTGACATCTATCTTGATTTTCGGCTCGCTGTCTATTTTCTTAAAAATCTCCGGCGCATGCGGAATCTCCAATGACAAGTCTTTGATGTATTGATTGATGATGCCAATGGCCGGGCCTTGGGGTTTGTTCTCATTTGCGTTTTCCATAAAAACCTTCTCCTTATTTTTGATATCTTTATTGCTTCTAGTTTTACACTCTAAAATTCCAGAGGTCAATAATAACAGTTGATAATAGTTACAAATACGTTATATTGAGAAAGATATGTAATGAGGACGTAACAAAAGATGATGACACATTTGGATATTTTGGTTTTGTTGGTTGTTGTGGTGCTTATTTTCCAACGCTTGCGCAGTGTGCTCGGAACCCGCCCTAATGTTGAGGAGAAGAAAATCCGCCTCTCTAAGGAAAATGCCGAGAAATTATACAATATCTTAAAAGACGAGGCCGACAAAATGCAAGCCGCCGAAGAACAAAACAAAGATTCCTCTGCCGCCGAGCTGGTGCCCGAGGGTGAGCCTTTGAGCGAGCTTGATAAGACCTTGATGGAAATTCCAAACTTTAATAAAGCAAAATTCTTAAAAAGTGCCGAAAACGCATTCCGAATCATTACCGAAGCCTTTAATAAAGGTGATGCGGAAACCTTGGAAATGCTCGTTAACAAGAAACTTTTTAAGAAATTCCAACAAGTTATTGAAGAACGCAAGCAAAACAATCTCTCTGCCGAGACTGATTTTATCGGCTTTGACAAGGTGGAAATCACCAAGGCCAAAATCTCTGCCGATAAGGTGGCCGAAATTACGGTTGAATTTGTCAGCGAGCAGGTTAACATTCTGCGTGATGCACAGGGTACCGTGATTGAAGGGGATGAAAACTATATCCAAAATATCACTGATGTCTGGACTTTTGAAAGAGCTATATCTTCAACCTCGCCTAACTGGCTTTTGATTTCTACTAAAAAATAATGAAGCAGCGCTGTTTTAAAATCCTTCTTGCCTTAATACTCCTTGCCTCTTGCGGAAAGGAGGAAACGCCCCCCGCACAAAAGGAGCCTGAAGAAAAACCCAAACTCCAACTGGTGGAAAAAACTTTTGACCAACTACCGGGATGGCAAGAAGATGATGTCTCTTTGGCCAGAGATGCCTTTTTGCAAAGTTGCCGGGCTCTTGCCAAGACAAAATCCCCCTTTATCGGCAAGGGTGAAATTAAAATTTCTGCCAACACCTACAAGCAAATTTGCAATGAGGCCAAGCTCACCCCACAGCAACATTTTCGCCAATTTATCCTTGAGCATTTTACCCCCTATCTGGTAACTTATGAAGGCTCCGATGAGGGAAAATTCACCGCCTACTATGAGCCGCTTATTCATGTCTCACACGATAAAGATGATAAATATAAATATCCTATCCACGCCAGGCCTCTTGATCTGATTGAATTTAACCCCCATGACTTTGATCCGCAAATGCCCTCAAAACGCCTGGTGGGTAGAGTAGACGGCCAAAAGCTGGTGCCATATTATTCCAGAGAAGAAATTTTGCAAGGCAAAGGCAATGCGCCCGTTTTGCTCTGGTCGGACAGCTTTGTTGATGTCTTTATCATGCACATTCAGGGGCCGGCTGTGGCAGAACTCCCGGACAAAAGCAGAATCAGAATATCTTATGCCGACACAAACGGGCTGAAATTTCAGGGAATCGGCTCAATTTTGCTCAAGCACGGAGAGCTCAAAAGCGGCGGTGCCTCTATGGACAAGGTCAAAAAATGGCTCATTGATAATCCCGCCAAAGCCCTTGCTTATATGAATGAGAATCCGCGCTATGTTTTCCACCGTTTGATTGGCGCCTCCGGTCCGCTCGGAGCGCTCGGCGTGCCGCTTGCCGCCGGAAGATCTTTGGCGGTTGACCCGCAATTTATTCCGCTGGGGGCCCTGATGTGGCTTGATACCACCGCCCCAAACGGAGAAAAAATCCAAAAGCTGGTTAACGCCCAAGATGTCGGCGGAGCCATCAAAGGCGCTATCCGTGGAGATTATTATTGGGGTAGCGGCGGTGATGATATCTTGGCTCTGGCCGGCAAAATGAATGCCAAAGGAAGCTACTATATTTTGCTGCCTAAAGAAGAGAGGAATAATCCATGACAAAAAAAATCTATAACCGGGCCGATGAGCTGGTTTTTCATGCCCTAAAAAAGGCTTTTGCCGAAAATAAAATTCATCTCTGCCTGGTGGAGAGCAAAATCAACCGTCCATCCTCTCCTGTTTATAACCCATGGGAGGTTTTGCTCCCAATTTTGGTGCCTGTTGTCTTGGGGCTTATTCTGATTTTGGCCGTTGGTCCGATATTTGGTCTCTTCTTTATGGTGGCCATGATTATGGTTTCTTCCAACTTGGTCAAGAAAAAGCTTGAGCAAAAACTTTTTGAGCGCACCAAGGAGCTCTTGCTCTCAGACTATGATAATTTTTGCAAGCTATGGGATTTTGGCGGCATTGTTCTGGTTAATGCCGAAAACAAAAAACTCGGTTGTATTGCCCCTGATGGTGATTGGAAGGAATTTGTTATCAAAAACTATGCTGATTTGATGATTGAGAAAAAAGAGGAAACTCCGCCCCCTCCGCCGCAAGAGGAAAAACCGGCAGAACCCAAAAACAAAGAGGCCAAAAATGAAACGCCTGGATCAAGACGTCGTCCCCGTCGATGAAGACGGTGCCTGGCAGGAGGCAATTAAAGGCATTAAGAAAATTCCGCAAAAAGAGGAAAAGCCACAGCCTCCGCTGATTGTTGGCAAAATCTCGCCAAAGCTCAATTATGCAGAGGTCTATTCCGGCGCGCCGTTGCAGCCGCTTTCACTTGGCAACACCGATAATATCGACCGCCGCACGGCAGAAAAATTTAAGCGCGGCGAGTTTGCCATTGAGCGGCGTTTGGACTTGCACGGCATGACCGAAAAAGAGGCTTTTGCCGCAGTCGATGAGTTTGTCCGCAAGGCTTATATGCAAAAATGCCGCTGTTTGCTGATTGTCACCGGCAAAGGTCTCAACCGCGAAGATGATGCCTGGTATGAGAAAAAAGGCATCCTCAAAGATTGTGTGCCCAATTGGCTCAACGGCCCGGAGCTGAGGCCGCTTATCTTGAGCATTTGCTATGCTCAACCCGAAGACGGCGGCACCGGCGCCATCTATGTTCTCCTCCGCTCTAGGCGGACGCCGGTCAAGCGACCGGAGGCAGTGCGAACGCGCACCTCGATAACTTCGCTGTAACTCGCCAGGCAACGGCCTGGAGCGATTACCAAGCTGTAACCCGCCGGTCAAGCGACCGGAGGCATAACTTAGCTGTAACCCACACCACTCCCGCTGGTCGGGGTGCTGGTCGGCGGTGCCTTAGCCGAACAATCTTTGCCCTTCTGAACAAATTAATTGCAAATTAATCTTTATGCGTTAATATCATTTCCGCAGGCGTGAGTTGCGTCTGTGGAGTATCGAAACTCCTTTACAGCGAAATAACTCCTCTTTTGGGGAGCCGGGGATATAAGCGTACTTGTATTGGTATGACGAATAACCCGGACTGTGCTGTAACAGTTTCGAACTCCCCGCCTTAATTTATTTTAAGGCGGTTTTGTTTTAACAAAACCGGAGTGAGAAAAATGACTGAAACTCAAACTTTTTATAATGACATTCCCGCTAACACCGACCTCACTCATAAAAGACTACGCTACCTGATTTGCCAACTTTACCACTTAGAAGGACAATGGGAAAATTTGCCGCCCAAAACCCAGCACAAACTCTGGCGCGCCCTACAAACTAAAACTCTGCAAAACATCTTGAGCGATATGCCGGACTTTTCTCATCCCTTCATCTTGCCCTAACCACTAGGCAAAGCCCCGCTTGTTTTTCTCAAGCGGGGCTTTGATTGCTGCCTATTACTTATTGTTCTTGAACTGGGCGTTATAAAGAGAGCGGTAGGCGCCGTTTTCTTTTTGCAGTAGTTTTTCGTGACTGCCTTGCTCGATAATCTCTCCGTCGTTAATCACCACTATCTCATCAGCATTCTGAATGGTTGATAAGCGGTGCGCTATCACAAACACTGTTCTGTCTTGCATCAGGTTATCTATGGCTTTTTGCACCACGGCTTCTGATTTGTTATCCAAAGCCGAGGTGGCCTCGTCCAAAATAACTATCGGCGCATTCTTAACAAAAGCTCTGGCAATGGCCAACCTCTGCCGCTGGCCGCCGGAGAGCAAACTGCCGCGCTCGCCGATATCCGTATCTAAGCCGTTTTCCTGCTCGTCTACAAACTCTTTGAGATATGCCATCTCCAGGGCTTTGTTTATCTCTGCCTCGCTGGCATCGGGCTTGCCCATGAGAATATTATCGCGAATAGTGCCGGAGAACAAAAAGTTGTCTTGGAACACAACCGCTATATTGTTTCGCAAGCTCTCCAAAGTGAAATCTCTGATATCTTTGCCGTCTATCTCTATATGACCGGAGCAAACATCATAAAAACGCGGCAACAGACTCACAACCGTGGATTTTCCGCCGCCGGAGTTGCCGACTATTGCCGTGGTGGTGCCGGCCTTTACACGCAAGTTTATGTGCTTTAGCACCGGTGTCTCCGGATTATAGGCAAAGCAGACATCTTCAAACCTAATCTCCCGCCCTATCTTTTTGAGCTCCGTTGCATGCGGCGCATTGGTTATGGCTGGCTTGATGTTTAAGATATCGGCTATTCTTTCTATGGCCAAAAATGAAACCTGAACCGCACTGAAGTTCTTGCCGATATTTTTTATCGGATTATACAGCATAATCAATGCCGTGATGAATGATACAAAGTTGCCCGAAGTTATTTCTCCGTTGACAATCAAATAACTACCATAGCCAATCACACCGCCGATACCTATTGAGGCAACAACGTGCAGCATTGGGGTCATCCAAGCCGTGCGCTGAACCATTTTGATTGAGAGCTTGAACAACTTGGTGATGACTGAATCATATTTCTCATAGGCTTGTTTTTGCAAATTATACGAGGCTATTGTCTTATTGCCGTGGTAGGTTTCGTTATAATTGGTTAAAATCGTGGAATTTTCCTGCACGGTTTTATAGATAATCCCCTTAATCATTCGGCGCAGACGAGCCAACGGCATTAGTGCGCAGACCAAAACCAAAATCGCAATAATGGATAACTGCCAAGAATTATATATCAAAACCCCTATTAATGACAGGGAAGAAAATACTCTTGAAACAAACAAGCGAATATTGTCTATCAACCCCGTGCAGGCTGTGTCGACATCTGCCGAAAAACGCTGAATGATATGCCCGGAATCGTGCTTGTCATAAAAAGCAGGCTCCAAAAACAAAAGCTTCTTAAACAAGGCTCTTTTGACATCAGTGGTGATTTTGCCGCCCACCCATGCATTTAGGTATGTGGCCGCATAATTAAACGCTCCCTGCACCAACGTAAAAGCCACAATCAGCAATGGAATATAGGCCGGCGAATGCGCACTTTTGTCGACCAAAACAACATCCATATAGGGTTTGAGCGCCAAAGCAACAACAGCGTCCAAAGCGCCAATCGGGATACACAAAGCAATCGCCAAAAATGCCCTAAACATATAGGGCTTTACAAACGGCCACATGATTTTGTAGTGGTCCATAAACGGTAGTTTGGGAGATTCTTTTATCTTTTTCTCTTTTTGATTTGACATTTAGCGTCCTACAATAAATTTAAAAATTTCAAAATTGCATATACAGCGGCAAATTCCATCACTATCATCAGCTTATACATGGCTTGAAAGCTCTTCTTAGAAGTTTTGTGATGAAAAACTTTTTGCCCCAGCCAGGCGCCAATCCAGCCGCCTAAAAACTCCATCAGGTGCAGGTCATTTTCCCGCACACGCCAAGCACCCCTCACCGCGGCGCGCTTGTCCACGCCATAGGCAATGAAGGTGGTGATGTTGGCAAATATTACCTGAAAAACCACAAACAGCAAAAATGTTTTGGGGTTAAATGCCGGAGCCGTAAAACAATAGGTTTCCAAAAACCAGGCCGCACCGATTATCATGGCGCTGTTTAACAAAAAAAATCGATTGCGGCGCAACGGATAAATAACGGCGGCAAGGCCGAAAAGTATGGCGGTAAAAGTGATAACCATAAAATCTTATTACTTTCATCTTTATCTCAACTTGTCGCAGTGTAGTATAATTTATTTTAAATTGCAAATAGTGAATAAGTAAAAAAATATTATGTGAATTTTAAAAATTACCTTTATAATCATTTTAAGCTTTGAATTTTTAAAGAGGGTGTTTTTGATGAAAAAAACAATCAGTTTAGTTTCCGGATTGCTTCTTCTGTCCGCTTGTGCCTCCACTGAGGATACCACCTTGGGCGAGGTTATTTTTGATGACGGAGAATTGGTGGAAGTCCGCGAAGCCGTTGTTTCTAAAGAGGCTCCGGTTAAAGAAGTTTCCGTGCCGCAGTCTGATTTTATGATTGTCTCTGAAGAACCAATGACCTTTCAGCTTCCGACCAGAGCCGAACGCTATGAGGCAAACGCCCCAACCGCCGAGGTTTATGCTATTCCGGCCGCCAGAGCCACTAACAAAATGCTTGATGAAACCAGAGAATTTTATGAACACAACGGTGATACATTCCTCTTTATCACCGATATCAAAAAAGGTGACCGCAAGCTCCCGGACGGCGTTTATAATGCCGAAATGACTACCCGCAAAATCATCGAGGGCTCTAAAACCTTTAAGGTTGTCAATGACAAGGCTGAGGCTGACTATATCTTGGAGACAATCATCGATAATGCCGGCACGCCCGAGGATCCGATTTTGGTTTATCGGATGATTTTGCTTGATACCGAAAACAATAAAATCAACGAATGGACGGAGACGCTCCGCCGTCTTCAGAACGATGACCGCAGCTGGTGGTAATGCGCAAAATATTACTTACATATCTGTTGCTTTTTTATGCTGCTCCCCTCTTGGCCGCCGAGCTCAATGATGAGGAGGAGGGTGTAAAGTCTGTTTATGCCACCGTATGTGAAAATTTGCGCAACGGTGAACCAAAGTCTTCTGCCAGAATGCGTGCAACCGATAAGGCCAGTTTCAAAGCCTTGGAAAAATTGAGCGACCTCAGCGACTACCGTGATAAATATGATGCCCATGATTATAATGTCTTGGTTTATAATCTGGTGGATAATTATTTAGAGGACTTGGCAGTGCGCACGCTGGCGCAGGACAATGAAAAAATTTGTGTCGAGGTTACCGGATATTTGAGCACCCAAAATATTGCCAGAGCCGTTTCAGAGCTTTCGGCCAAGCAGGAGGCAAAGTATCCGGACCAACTGGTGGTGGAGCAATCTGCTTTGACAGAACCTTCACCAACCGCTTTGCCGCCAAAGCCGGAACTCAAAATCAGCGAAGATATTGCGGTTGAAAAAATCTTGGAAGAAGAAAAAACTTTGCCGCAAAAACAAATCGCCTCAGATCCTATAAGCCAGGCCAGAGCCGCCGTGGATGACGGCAAAACCAAAGTCTTTATTGAGCAGACAAAATTCTATAATGATACGGCGACCAATGCTTTTCATTCCGTTTTGGCGCAAGCTTTGCAGGAAAACCAGGTTCTTGCTATCACCAACAGTCTCAGTAATGCTGATTATGTTGTTAAAACAAAAGTTTTGAGAGCAAAGGTTGACCCGCTCAACTCTCAGACAAACCGCTTGCAGATGGTGGTTTCCATAGA
>CALXVX010000085.1 GCA_944392215.1 uncultured Alphaproteobacteria bacterium
ACTTAAGCTGTTCTAGGGTACGAACGCCAGCAAGCCGTAAAAAGCCGCTTTGTGAGGAGCGGCTTTTTTAGCCTTGCGGCTCACAGCTAAGTAATGCCCCTGGTCGCTGACCAGTTAATCTACCAGTTGGATATGGATTTTTTTACCATAATAATCAATGAGGCGGTAGTATTTCTTAAAAGAAAGCCTTTGTCCGCACTCGATTATATCAATCCAATCAACGGGAAATTTTAATTGCTCTGCCACAAAGCTGATTGTTTGCCGTTTTGCTAGCCTGATTTGCCTTAATTGCGGGCCGATATCTTGCCGCCAGGTTTCTTGAATGGTTCTATAGTTCATCGTTTCAAACTCCTAAATTTCTTATTAAAAAGAAACCGCCTTAAACAAATTAAGGCGGGGAGCTCGAGGATAAAATCAACCGCTGCTCCGGTTGATTTTACCACAAGAGGCGTAAGTTTTCTTGATTGAGTGAGTGAAGTGTGAGCAAGCGAAACGAAATTAGAAAACAAGTGACCGAAGCGGAGTTGTTGAGCGTAAAGCGCGAAACCTACGCAGCAAGACGAAACTGTGCTAGAACAGTCCGGGTTCTTCGACATACAAGTATGCTTATACCCCCGGCTCCCCGTAAAAGGAGTTGTTCTTTTTCTAGCAAGGAGCTTCTACACTCCGCAGGCGCAACTCGCGTCTGCATTGCTAATACTAGAGCAGAAAATTTAATTTGCAATTAATTTGTTTGGTTATGGCACGAACGATCGGCAAGCCGTAAAAAAGCCTCCCTTTGGGGAGGCTTTGGTTTATTTGTTCTCGATTGCCAGGGTGTTTACTTGCGGCTTTTGGTGCAACAAAATGCTTATCACCCGTACCAGCGTATCTCTCATCTCCGGGCGGCGGACAACAATATCCACCATACCGTGCTCTTTCAAATATTCGGCACGCTGAAAGCCCTCGGGCAATTTCTCCCTGATGGTTTGCTCAATAACACGGGCACCGGCAAAGCCTATCACGCACCCTTTCTCGGCAATGTGAATATCACCCAACATGGCAAAAGAAGCCGAAACTCCGCCCGTTGTCGGGTCTGTCAAAATGGAGATGAACGGCAGGCCTTTCTCCTTGACCATGTTAACCGCGGCAGATGTTCTGGCCATTTGCATCAAAGATAAAATACCTTCTTGCATGCGTGCGCCGCCTGAGGCCGCAATCGTTATCAGCGGATAGTTGCCGCGAGTGGCAATCTCTGCTGCCTTAACAATCCCCTCGCCGACGGCCGTGCCCATGGAGCCACCCATAAAGTTGAAATCTAACGCGGCAATAACACAGGTGATGCCGCCAATCTCTCCTTGGGCTACGCGGATCGCATCATCTGCTCCGGTGGCTTTGCGGTAGGAACGCAAACGGTCCGTGTATTTTTTGGAATCCTTAAAATTCAGCGGATCTTCAACCAGTTTGGGCAGAGTAATCAGCTTGTATTCACCATTGTCAAACAACATGGCAAAACGTTTTAATATCGGCATACGCAGGTGATGATCACATGAGGCGCAGATATACTCGTTTTTCTCCAACTCCTTGGTGTAGAGCATTTTTCCACACTCAGGGCACTTGGTCCACAAGTTGTCTGCAATCTCTTTGGTTGTAATCTTTTTTATCTTTGGACGTACAAAATCAGATAACCAGTTCATCTTTATACCTTAGTTGTTGAATATACCTATTTGCTCTCGCTTTCTTCTTCCTTTTTATCAGAAGAACGAAACCAATTTTTGAATCTTTCCCACTTGGAAACTTTTGGCATCTGCGCCTCAAGCTCTTTTAAGTTGGCGAGGTTTTCGTGCAAATCCTCCATCTCTTTGGTGAGTTTCTGTTGCTCCTTGCTCAGCTTCTTGTTTTGTTTTTTTTGCGCCCTTAGGGCCTTGCGAACCGGCGCATAGGACAACCAGCAAAAGAAGTTGCCCAAAATAAAACCAACCAGAAGCAAAAATACTATTGCCACACTCAAGGAAACCGTTATCTCCACATAAAAAGGCCATAGGCTGAATGTTGCCAAATCATTGTTCACAAAGGCAAAAACCAATATGACAATCAGCAACGGTACTCCTATTAGCGTTTTGATGAAACCCATGGCTCGGCTCCTTGGTTGTGTTTATTAATACTATTTATTTAATAGTTCAAACAGCTGTTTACCAGTCTTGAAGTGGGGAATGTTGCGTTCTTCCACCTTAACTTGCGCTCCCGTGCGCGGATTTTTTGCCAAACGAGGGCTGCGAGTGCGAACAGAAAATGCTCCGAAACCTCTGAACTCAACCCTGTCTCCTTTGGCAAGGGAATCTGTTATCTTGTCTAAAACAACCGCAACAATGCGCTCAACATCTTTTAACATTAAGTGAGGATTTTTTGCTGCTATTTTTTCTATCAATTCAGACTTTGTCACTTCTTTTTCCTTTTCTTAATTATTTGTTATCAGGTTAACTTTTTTTATCTCAAATATCAATATCGTAAATTAAAAAAATTCCAACATATTATTTGCCACTTATCCCAAAGGTTTTATTCATCGTTAGCCAGGTGAGTTACCGCTATGTGCTGAGGCTCTTCTCCGAGCTCGATGTCTTCTATCTTTTGAATGCGGCGGCCTATCTTGCCGGAGGAAACTTTTATTCCCTCGACATCTTCATTCGCTTGTTTGAAATGTCTTGACAGGCTCTCTATTCTGCTGTCTAGCCTTGTGATGTCTTCAATCAGGGTGCCGACTTCTTTTTGGATAACCCCTGCCTGCTCACGCATTTTGGCGTCTTTTAATACCGCCCTAACCGTATTCAACGTGGCCATCAAGGTTGTGGGAGACACTATCCAAACCTTTGAGCGATACGAAACCTCTACAACATCGGTAAAATTAGCATGCAGCTCCGCATATATGGCCTCGCTCGGCAAAAACATCAGTGCTGATTCCGCTGTCTCGCCAGGAATAATGTATTTTTCCGCAATATCTTTAATGTGTTTCAGAACCGAGGCTCTGAAAAATCTTTCTGCCTCTGTCTTTTCTTGCGGTGTGCTGGCCGCACGCAAGGCTTGGTAGCTTTCCAGAGGAAATTTGGCATCTATCACTATCGTTCCCGGAGGATTGGGCAACCTCAAAACACAGTCTGCCCGCTTGGTGTTAGACAACACAACCTGAAATTCATAGGCATTGGGCGGGAGAATCGAGGTAACCAAGTCATTTAGCTGTATCTCCCCAAACGCACCTCTTGCTTGTTTATTAGACAGCACCTCTTGCAGGGAAACAACTTGTTCTGAGAGGGTAGATATCTTTTGCTGAGCAACATCTATTTTCGCCAAACGTTCACGCAAATCCGTTAGGGTCTCCGCTGTCTTGTTGGCATTTTGTTGCAGTCCTTCACCAACGCTTTTGGTCACTGCCAACAGTTTCTCATCCATAATCTTTAGCATTGCCACGCGCTGCTCGTTTATGGCCATGGCAATCTTATTTTGCTCTTGTGATGAATGCTCGCTTAACTGCGATAATCTGCCGGCCAGCTCAGCCTGCCCTCGCAGTAAAATATCGCTCAAGGTAGAATCTGCCTTTTTGCTTTTTGACAATAGCCAAAAAGCAATATTGCCTGTCACGATAATTAATACCGCAATAAACACCAGTAAGTCTGAATACTGGCCGAGAATGTTATTTAGACTCTGCAAAATGTCTCCCCATCCGCAGGAATTTTTCCGTACGACGTTTCTTTAGCTCATCGCGACTTTGTGACATCAGCTCTTTCAAGTGCTTCAAGATGCTATCTCCAACTCGCTCTATGGCTTGTTGCGGATTGCGATGCGCTCCGCCTAAAGGCTCTGAGATAATTTCATCTATCACGCCAAGTTTGCGCAAATCTTGCGCTGTCAAACGCAGGGCCTCCGTTGCCTCTTTCACTTTGTCTGCCGAGCGCCACAGAATCGAGGCGCAACCCTCCGGTGAAATAACCGAATAAATAGAGTGTTCCAGCATCAGCACTCTGTTGGCCGTGGCAATGGCTATGGCACCGCCGGAGCCACCCTCGCCAATTACAACCGAAATTATCGGCGAATGGATTTGCAGGCATTTTTCGATTGATGAGGCAATTGCTTCTGCCTGGCCTCTGGCCTCGGCCTCAACCCCCGGGAAGGCTCCCGACGTATCCACAAAAGCCAAAACCGGCATATTGAATTTATCTGCCAAATCCATCAAACGTTGGGCTTTTCTATACCCTTCAGGTTTGGCCATGCCGAAGTTATATTTAATGCGGGATTCAATATCGTGGCCCTTTTCTTGCCCCAAAACCACAACCGATATTCCCTTGAAACGACCGATACCGCCGACCATGGCCTCGTCATCGCCAAAAACACGATCCCCGCATAATGGGGTGAAGTCTTCTATCAGACCATGGACATAGTCCAAGCAATGCGGACGCTGCGGGTGTCTGGCTACTTGTGATTTTTGCCATGGCGTGAGATTGGCATATGACTGGCGCATCTGCTTTTCGAGCTTGGCCTGAAGACGGTTGATTTCTTGCGAAATATCCACATCTTCATCTTTGGCCAAATACTTCAGACTCTCAATCTTAGACTCAATCTCAAAAATCGTTTTTTCAAAATCCAAAACCAATGTATCGGAACTATTACTCATCTATAATCTCTTTTGTTATTCAAAAACTTTCTCTTGGATAACATATTTTTTTGTAAATTTCGACTCTTATTTTTCTTTTTGTGCAAGAAGACGTGTTTTTTCTTGGAAAAAAGAAGATTATCTAATAGGATAGTTTTATTATGAAAAACAGAGGAGTTTCGTGTCTTGCTCGCATTTGCCTTTTTTACACTGATTTTTTCTTCTTTGCTTTGGCTTATTTATGCCATCCGCTTTATTAACGACAGCTTGACCGGCATATCTTTCTTTGATGCCGGAATCGCAAACATCATGCTCTACACCTTGCTTGTGTGCCTGCCTATCTTCCTGATGTGGGCGGTCTTTGGGTTTGTTAACCAATATCTCAACAACAAAAACGTCAACCTGCAGCTGCGCAAACTTTTGTCCCAAATGAAGAAAAATCAGGATTATTCTGACTTGCTGGCGAGAGTTTTGATCGAGACCGAACAACACATCAATGACGGTTTTGTCCTCA
>CALXVX010000086.1 GCA_944392215.1 uncultured Alphaproteobacteria bacterium
AACTTTACCGGTGCCGATTGCCCATACAGGCTCATAAGCAATAACAGTGTCTGATGCGGTCGAATCGGCCGGAACAGAACCCAAAATCTGCTCACGGCAAACATCAACGGCTTTACCGGCCTCTCTCTGAGCAAGAGTCTCGCCAATGCAAATAACCGTCTTTAAGCCGGCTTTGTGAGCCGCCTCTGCCTTTTTGCAGACCAGCTCATTCGACTCGCCATGGTCAGCTCGGCGTTCCGAGTGGCCCAAAATAACATAGCCACAGCCCAAATCTTTGAGCATCAGCGGGCTGATATCTCCCGTGTGGGCACCTTTCTCGGCAAAATGACAATCTTGCGCACCAAGAGCCACTTTGGCTCCGCGCAAAGCCTTCTTTACGACCTGCAGCAATGTAAACGGCGGGCAGACCAGAAATTCACACTGCGGCTTGCCCAAAGCTTTTACGCCGGCGGCCACATTCTTTGCCAATTCAGTTCCATCTGCCAGTAAACCGTTCATTTTCCAGTTGCCGGCAATCAGTTTTTTTCGTGCCATAACCTTATTCCTTTTGTGTTTTTCAAAATTTCTCTATCAATCTCACTAACACACTCAAAAAAACTTTTCAACACCAATATTTATGAGTTGTATAAATTATTAATATTGATATATAATCGCGCCAGATATTTTAATGTAGATGTTTAAGGATAGGCTAATAATGATTACTAAAATCAGAAAATTTCAGGACTCTTGGCTGGTTAAGGGAATTTTGGCCCTGACCGCACTCAGCTTTATGTCTTTGTTCGGAATCTCAGGATATATCGGACACGGAAATAATAATCGCCCTATTGTCCGCGTTGATGATGTGGAAATCATGCAAGATGACATCAACAACCAACTCAACGAGCAGATCCAAACCACCAGAAACCTCTTTGGCGATGATATGGAAATTTCTGAGACCATGCGCATGGCCATGCTCTATGAAATTGTTCAGAAAAATCTGGTTAACGCCATTTTGCAAAAAACCGCTCAGGACAATGATGTCGTCATCAGCGATGAATTGGTTCGCAAAATTATCTACTCTCAACCGGAATTTATGGATGCCTCCGGCCAATTCAGTCTTGAGAAAATGCGCCGTATGTTGAGCCTTACCGGTTGGAGTGAGCAAAAATATATTGAAACTCTCCGCAGAGATGTTATCAAACAGCACCTTGTGCAGTCTCCGGTTGAAGGTATCACCCTGCCCAAAGCCATTGACCCGTATCTTTCTGAACTCGACGGACAACGCAAAGTCTTCCAATTTGCGGTTATTGACCCTTCTAAACTCAAAGTTGACCGCAAAATCTCTGCAGAAGAAATAGAGCAATATTATCAGGATTTTGCGCCCCAGTTTGAAGAGCCGGAAAATCGCGATGTATCTTTTATTGAACTCTCGGTTGACCAATTGGCGCAAAATATTGTTCCCGATGATTTAGAAATCCAAGAATATTACCAAAACAACATAGCTGACTTTGTCATCCCCGAAAAGCGCCATGTTTTGCAAATGGTGTTTGATGACCAAGCCACTGCCGACAAGGCTGAGGCTGCTCTTAATGCCGGCGGCGATTTCTTCAAAGTTGCACAAGATATTGCCAAACAAGACCGCGCGACCACCGATTTGGGTGAGGTTTCTCAAGATATGCTGATTGCCGATATGAGCGAGGCTGTCTTTGACTTGAAAAAAGGCGACTATACCCTGCCGGTTAAGTCCGATATGGGGTGGCATATCATGAAAGTTACCGCCATTACGCCCAAGAAAGAAACTTCTTTGGCCGCAGCTAAAGGCAAAATTATTGAAAACATTCGCAAAGAGCAGGCCTATGAGCAAGCCAGCGACGTAATAAGCGAAATCGAGGACAAACTCGGTGCCGGTGCCGGACTGGAGGACATTGCTTCTCAATATAATGTCAAAATCAACTCTGCCAAAGGCTTGAAGGATGACGGCTCGGTCAAATCCGTTGCTCCGGCTTTCAAGGCCTTGGTTACAAGTGATGACTTTATTGACACGGCATTCTCTTATAACCCCGGTGAAATCAGCCAAGTTATGGAAAATGACACCGGCTTTGCCATCTTGCGGGTTGACAACATCCATGATGCCAAGCAAAAAGAATTGGCCGAGGTTAAAGGCGAGATTGAAAAACTTTGGGCCGATAACGAGAAAAATGCCATTGCTCAGGAGATTTTGGCCGATGTCAGCCACGATCTGGAAAACGGCGACAAATTTGCCGATGTGGCTAAACGCTTTGACCTTGACCTCAAAACGACCTCCCCGCTCAAACGTGGTGAGAGTTTTGCAGGACTTACCCCATCGCAACTAATTGAGGTCTACCAAGAAAAAGAAGGAACGCCCAAAGTCTTCAATGAAGATGAGCGTGTCATCATTGTGGTGCCGAGCAAGGTTGTTCGCAGCAAAATCAAGGTATCTCCAGAGAAAATGGACGCTCTGCGCGCCTCCGCCCAGGCTGCTCTCAGCCAGGAGATGGCCAATGAATTGATTGATGCCTACGGCTCGGAATATAAAGTTAGAGTTAAATACAAATATCTTGGCTTTAATGATTTGTAATAACTCTTAAACTTCACAAAAATACCCCGCTTTGTCATAAAGCGGGGTATTTTTGTATCCTTATCTATCTTGCCTTATTCAATACAGCAGTCCACGGCTTTGCGAACAAATGCTTTCATCTTGGCCAGGGCGCCAGTCGGCTTTTCTTCTTTTATAACCGGAGCGCTCTCCTGCTCTAATCTTGAAGATATCTTCTTGATATCATCCATCTTGTCTTCTACCCATTTGACGTCTTCAACATTGAGCATATTCATGTTTAAGCCCCAAAACAGGCAATATAACTCATAGGCTTGGTTGAACAGCTTATAAGCCTCCTCTTGGTGGCCAAGGCTCTGCTGTTTGGTGCCAACCTCCATCAGGCGCATGGATGATGCCAAAAGGTGTTTTGAAATACACCAAACCTCACCCTCATACTGGGGAATTACTTTTTGCATCAGGGTCTTGCGCAGTTCCCTCACCTCTTCTATCAAATCATAGTAAGATGTTTTGCCGGTTTTGGCTCCTGAGAACACCAAGTGTTCCTCTATGCTGATTAAATTCATGATGGCAATGGTCAAGTCCTGATCTGAGGACAAATCTTTGGGGTTGACCTTTTTGGTGGCGTCTATGCGCTCTACAAACTCTTTTACGTCTTTTGCTTTTTTCATCTTCTATTCTCCCGAAAATTCATACAATCCGGCGGCATCAAGCTCATTTGCAGCTGCCACTTCTCCGCCAAGCGGACAATAATTAAACCAAGCACTTAAGAGAGCCAATGCCGCGACTGGCAGTACTACTTTCTCAAACGGAAAATGTGCATGGCCGCCGTTTCCGGCTTTTATCCACTGGTAAAACTTTGACACATAAATAAATGTCAGCGCGCCCAAAATGGTGGAAAACAGCAAAGGATCAAGGTAGAAAACATACCAGATTACTTTAGGACTATAAGGTATCTCTGAAATATACATAAAGCCGATTGAACCAACCGAGATGGCCATCAGCCAGAAATCTCTGCCCCAGAAGTTCCAATTCTTTTTCTCAAACCACAAAATCAGCCAGTATCCCAACAGGGCCAACAAGGCACCGGCCCAAACACCGACAACGCAGTCATCAACACCATAGTGGCGGGCAATCTCCAAAGAGGCACCGACGGCGACCGTGCAAACCGCGCAGGCCGGATTGGCCAGAGCCTTACTTGTCAGCGCCAATAAAATTGCCAAACTTAAAACAACAGACATTTATTTTCCTTTCATCATATCTAAACTTTCATATATATGATAATGCATATATATAAAAGTTGTCAACTATTATTTTTGAAATATTTTATTCATTTAATGATTATTACTGCCAAAAAGCAACTTATTTTTATTGCTTATTTACAGCATTACTATTATCTTTATCCTCATGAAAAAACTTATCGAAAAAGCAAAAAACACACACACTCTCTCTAGAGAGGAGCTTGTCTCCCTTCTTGGGGATACAACCTGCTCTGAAGAGCTGTTTGCCGCGGCTGATGATGTGCGCCGCCAATATGTCGGCGGTGAAATCCACTTGCGCGCCTTAATTGAGTTTTCCAACTTTTGCAAAAACAACTGCTGTTATTGCGGTTTGCGGCGTGACAACAAAAATATTGAACGCTATCGGATTGATGAAGACACCATCTTCCTCTTGGCAGAGCACGCCGCGCGCAATATGGGGCTCAAGACTATCGTATTGCAATCGGGTGAGGATATGTTTTTCACCCAAGAAAAACTTTGCAACATCATCCGCAAAATAAAAACTTTGGATGTGGCACTGACATTGAGCATCGGTGAAAAAACTTTGGAAGAATACAAAGCTTATAAAGCCGCCGGAGCGGACCGTTTTCTGCTTAGAATCGAAACAACGGATAAAGACTTATACCTACGCCATGATCCCGGCATGAGTTTTGAAAACCGGGTTCAGTGTATCAAAAACCTGGGGCTTGCAGGGTTAGAAATCGGGTCCGGCGTTTTGGTCGGCCTGCCGGGGCAAAAAATTGAGAGCTATGCTGATGATATCTTGTTCTTCAAAGCTATCAATGCCGATATGATCGGTATCGGCCCTTTTATCCCCCACCCTGATACGCCTCTCAAAGATGCCGCCGGCGGAACTCTTGAAACAGCTCTTAAGGTCATGGCTCTTACGCGCTTATTGCTGCCAGACATCAACATTCCGGCCACAACCGCCATGGAGACGCTTGCGCCCAACGGGCAGACAAAAGCCTTGCAGGCCGGTGCCAATGTTATTATGCCTAATGTTACCCTCACCCAATATCGCAAGCACTACGAGCTCTACCCCGGGAAGTCTTCCACCAACTACACTCCGGATGAGAGCCTGCGCCAAGTGCGCGAAAAAATTGCTTCTATCGGCCGCACAGTTTCTCAAGGCAAAGGCTTCCACATCCGCAAGCCCCTTGCCTAAATCAAAAGCCCTGCTCTTTACAAGCAGGGCTTTTTTTCTCATCTTAGAGCTTTATCAGTTCTTCCACTTTTTCCTTGAATTTTTCCAAAACATCGGATTTTGGTGTATATTTCTCCTCAAAGGGAGGAATGCTTTGCCAGCCCAAGTCATCAAAAACTTGTTGAATCTGGTTGACTACGCCCGGGCGCCAACCATAGGAGCCAAACGCCAAAGCCGTCTTGTTTTTAGGCGCCAAGCCTTTCATATAAGTTACAAAGCCGGCCACTCTCGGAAACAGCTGATTATTCAAGGTCGGGTTGCCAATCAAAACATATTTGGCATCCAGGAAATCAGGCATAATGTCTGATACATTTTTAACCGACAAGCAATGCTTGGTTACCGGAATCCCTGCTGCCTGGAAAACACCCATGGCAACATCTGCCAGGGCAGCCGTGGCTCCCCACATGGTGTCATACACGATAACAGCTTTGCCCTCATTGGCGCCGGAAGCCCATTTGCCATAGTTGCCGATAATAGCGTTGACCTCTTCCGCACCGGACCAAATCAGACCGTGTGAAGGAGCTATCATCTCGATATCCAGCCCCAAATCTCCCGCTGTTTTTAATGCCTTTTCGGCCTGCGCGCCAAAGGGGAACAATATATTGGCATAGTAGCTCTTGGCGTGCTCCATAACCACATCAAACTTGGCATCTTTTACAAAAAGCGCATCAATGCAGTAGTGCTGACCAAAGCCGTCATTTGAAAGCAATAATTTATCTTCTTTGACATAGGTCATCATCGAATCCGGCCAGTGCAGCATCGGCGTGGTCATGAACGCCAAAGTTCTGCTGCCAATTGACAAGGTATCGCCGCTCTTGACGAGCTCATACTGCCAACCGGTGGTGTCAAAATGTGCCTCCAGGGCTTGTTTGCCAGCCGTGTTGGTGACAACTTTGGCCTGCGGGGCCAACTTCATAATCTCCGGGATATTGCCGGAGTGATCCATCTCTACATGGTTGACAACAACATAACTTATCTTAGAGAAATCTACAACACTTCTGATACGCGATAGATTTTCTTCGCTCATATAATGTTTGACGCCATCTACCAATGTAATCTTCTCATCCATCAGCAGGTATGCGTTATAAGTTGAGCCTTGCGGCGTGGCATAGCCGTGAAACTCTTTTAGGTTCCAATCTTTGGCGCCTACCCAGTAAACTCCTTTTTTGACTTCTATTGCTTTCATTGTTTTTACCTCTTTAATGTTAGCTTCTGGATACATACATAATATCGAAAATCTTTCTTGACAACCTTATTTTTATTTATTAACAATAATGATAATCATTATCAATAAGGGGCGTATATGCGCAATTCTAAACAAAGAGAACTCATTTTGACTACCTTGGCGGAGAACCCTGTTCATCCTACTGCCGAGCAGCTCTATGCCTTGGTCAAAACAAAAGCCCCCACAATCAGTCTTGCTACCGTTTATCGGAACCTCAATTTATTGGCAGATGGTGGTGTCATCAAAAAAATATCAGGTCTTGACGGTATGGCTCATTTTGATCACCATACCCACAACCACTACCATTTTATTTGCCAAAAATGCAATAAGGTATATGATGTGCCTTATGATATCGCTCCACATTTGGCTCAAGATGTGCTGGCCAGGTGCGGTTTGATAGTTGAATCCTGCGATATTGCCCTGCGCGGTATCTGCAACGAGTGTAAAACTAACCACTAATCTTTATCAAGGAGTCTTAAAACATGGAACTCAAAGGATCTAAAACCGAAAAAAATTTGATGGAAGCTTTTGCCGGCGAATCTCAAGCTCGCAACAAATACACCTACTATGCCTCCAAAGCCAAAAAAGAAGGCTACAACATTATTGCCGATAAGTTTGAGCAAACAGCCAACAACGAAAAAGAGCATGCCAAAATCTGGTTTAAGCTTCTTCATGGCGGCGATGTTCCTTCTACAATGGACAACCTCAAAGATGCCGCTGCCGGTGAGCATTATGAGTGGACCGATATGTATGCCCGCATGGCCAAAGAGGCTAAGGAAGAAGGTTTTACCAAGATTGCCGCTTTGTTTGAAATGGTTGGCAAAATTGAGAAAGGACACGAGGAAAGATATCAGGCCTTGCTAAATTCTCTTTGTGAGGGAACTATCTTTGAGCGTCCGACAAAAGTTATTTGGGAATGTGCCAACTGCGGACATCGCGTTGAATCTCCCAAAGCTCCCGAGAAATGCCCGGTTTGCGACCATCCGCAAGCTTATTTCTTTGAGTTGCAAGAGCAATTCTAAACCTTTGCTGTAAACACACAAAAAAACCGCTCTCTTCAGAGCGGTTTTTCTTATATTATGTGATTGGCAAAAATCTTAGGCCAACTTCAAATCACCGGCAACGGTTTTACCTCTTTCGGTCATTAGCTCATAGCTAATCTTGGTTCCCTCTTTTAAGGTTCTGAGACCTGCTTTTTGCACGGCTGAGATATGTACGAAAATATCTTGCTCACCTTCATCCGGGGTAATAAATCCATAACCCTTTTTATTGTTAAACCATTTTACTGTTCCTGTTGCCATAACTTCATATCCTTTTTAATAACAGGTTGATAACGAGGGCTCTGAGTATCTTTTAACACCCTGCCCTATAACTATCTGGTCGGTGGTGTGACAATTATTTTCTACAAATCTCTTTAACCACGAGGTTAGTTAGTTATGGTTTTAGTCTAGCCCAACTATTTTACTTTGCAAGCAATATTTTTTTACTTTGTAATCTGTAAAAAATGCCAATCAAGATTATTTATAATTTGCTTTAACTCTATTCGCGAAAGGATTTGTTTATGAAAAAAATTTATACTGTGGCCGCCCTTTTGGCTATGACTCCGGCTTTGATGATTGCTGCCTGCAACCAGGCCAATGCTCAACGTAGAAACACGACTTCTCATGATGTGGAGCCGGTTGATTTTACAACCGTCAGCGATACTTCTGCTCAAAATGTGAATAAGAGCGAATGCAATTGCGGGCAAGATAAAAAATGCCTCAAAGAATGCAAAAAGATGATGAAAAAAGACCAGAAAACGCATCATGAAAAAAAAGCAAAAAAAGGCAAAAAACATCACAATAAAATGATGCGTGAACAGGCTGAAGATATCAATGAGAATTACACCAAAGCCCTGCACAAGATTGAGAAATCATCTTTCTCGCCCGAACAAAAAGAGCTCTTAAGACAACAAGCTGAGCAAAATCGCAAGTGGGCTTTGCAAAAGATGAACGAATATCAGCAGCTCATGCAACAGCAAATGCAAGCCCGACAAAAGCTTGATATGCAAGCCTTGATGAAAGATAAGGACAACCGCAAACTTGTAAAAAGAATTTCTGAAATTCCTTTTGAAGATTAATTATCTTCTAAATCTGAGAAAACCCCGGAATTGTTTCCGGGGTTTGTTTTTGCTTTTTCAATCATAAAAATTATCTTCACAAATTAAAAATATTTTGTTATCTTGCTTGCGCAATCTGCGGCAATGGGGCTCGCGGATATTTCATTACGTTATGAAAAGGAATAAACATTATGACTTTAAAGAAAACCAGAAAAGAAAATTATCCTGAATGGTACCAGTGTGTGGTCTCTGAGGCTGATATGGCCGAAAACTCTTCTTCTCCGGGGTGCATGGTTATTAAACCTTGGGGATATGGCTTATGGGAGCGCATCCGCGATGTATTTGATGAGAAAATCAAATCTACCGACCACGAAAATTGCTATTTTCCAATGTTTATTCCGCTTTCTTTCTTCCAAAAAGAGGCTGAACATGTCGATGGCTTTGCTAAAGAAATGGCTGTTGTTACCCATTCTCGCCTTTCTATGAAGGATGGCAAGCTTGTGCCTGATTCCAAATTGGAAGAGCCCCTCATCGTCCGTCCGACTTCTGAGGCGATTATTGCCGACTCTTTCTCCAAGTGGATTAAGTCTTACCGCGACCTGCCGGTGCTCGTTAACCAATGGGCAAACGTTGTCCGCTGGGAAATGCGCCCTCGTCTTTTCTTGCGCACGCGTGAATTTCTCTGGCAAGAAGGACATACCGCCCATGCATCCGCTGGGGAGGCTGAAGAAGAAACCAAGAGAATGCTTGAAGCCTATCGTGAGCTTTGCGAAGATACCCTGGCTATGCCGGTTTTGGTTGGCCGCAAGCCCGAGCATGAGAAATTCCCCGGTGCGGTTGACACCTATTGCGTGGAGGCCATGATGCAGGATGGAAAGGCTCTACAGGCCGGAACATCTCACTTCTTGGGGCAAAATTTTGCAAAATCTGCCAACATAACCTTTATTAATAAACAAAATCAACCCGAATATGCCTACACGACTTCTTGGGGCGTTTCTACCCGTCTTATCGGCGGTGTTATCATGACCCACGCCGATGATGAAGGTATGGTTGTCCCACCCAAAATTGCCCCCTACCAAATCGTTATCATTCCGGTTGTTAAAAATCCGGCTGACGAAGATGCCGTTATGGCCTATATCGACGGCATCAGAAAAGAATTGTCTGCCCAAACCCCGTTTGGTGAAAAAATCCGTATCAAGCTCGACAAGCGCAACAAAGCCTCGGTTGATAAATTCTGGGAGTGGACCAGAAAAGGTGCGCCGATTATTCTTGAAATCGGAAAGCGTGATGCCGATGCCAACAACCTCATGGTTAAAGAGCGCCTGAAATTCGGCACTGATGAGGCCAAGCAAATCCTCTCTAAAGACGAGTTTGTTGCCTCTGTTGCCGCCCGTTTGGAGCAAATTCAAAAGCAGATGTTCCAAAAAGCAAAGGACCGTTTGTTTGCCAATATCCGCACGGATATCGTCACACCTGAAGCCTTCAAAGCCTATTTTGAGCAATCTAACGAGTGGATTGAAGATGGCTTGCAGGGCAAGGTTGCTTTTGTTCGCGGCAAGTGGAGCGGAGATCCGCAAAGCGAGGAGCTCCTCAAGGCCATGAAAATCACCATCCGTTGTATTCCGTTTGACCAATCCGGTACGCAAGGTGTTTGCCTGCTGACCGGCAAGCCTGCGACAATGGATGTTATTTATGCCCGTTCCTACTAACCGGGGAACGCCCCGGTGCGATTAGCAAGCTGTAATCCGCAAGACTAAAAAGCCACCCGTCAAGGTGGCTTTTTACGGCTTGCTGGCGCAAGTGCCTAGGCAGGCGCCTGGAGGCATAACTTAGCTGTTATCCGCTCAACTCACAAAGTTCGTTTCGCTAATCTTGGGTGCATTAGAACAATTTGAGGATGCTTTGGCTGGCTTGGCTTGCAAGCGAAAGAGAATTAATGGCTAATTGCTGGCGGGTTTGCAGAGCCAACATATTGGCGCTTTCCTCATTCATATCTGCCAGTGTTAATTTATCTGCACCCTCGGTCAAGACATTTACCAAATTTTCCGTAAAATCTTGGCGAGTAGTGATGATGTTGTAGTAGTTACCAAATTCCGATGACATTGCGCGAATCTCATTTATTGCATTGGTCAATTCTTCTATTGACTTTTCTATGTCTTCTTTAGTGTTCCACCCCAAGGTTGTTAAACCAAGTGCCGTTGATGAGGCATCTTTACCTATCACATCAAGCCCTGCCGTCCCTTCCTCATTAAAAGTTACGCTCAAATCCTGCTTTTGTAGCAGATTTACTCCCTTATAAGAAGCGTCTTTAATAAGAGAATTATATTGGTTAAGAATAGAGGTGTATTGGGAAGAATCGTAATCATTATTATTTATTTGAAGGTTATTTTCAACATCTCTTGATGCAATTTCCTGAAATATTGCTAGTAGATCATCTTGATGAATTCCATCTAATCCTGCAATCTCTTCAGATAACCTAGATGTAACAGAAATAATGCAAGTATTTTCCGGTCCTCCGTAAGGGTTATCGGCATCAAAATTTCCTACAGTACTGTTAGAGCTAAATGTTAAATCTTTTAAACTAATAATTTTGGCTGATTTTCCATCTTCTGAAACCCAGCTAATTACTCCTACAGCTGTTTTACTGCCATCGTAATCATCAGCTGATCCATAAGTTAGATCTGAATACATCACGTCACCGATTTGAGGCGCCGAGGATAAATCTGTTGGATTAAATTTATTTTCCAAAAAATTGAAGCTACGAACTGGGCCACTTCCACTTTTGAAAGTTAAGAAACGTTCTCCATCGTTGCAACATCCCCAACCAAAAGCGTTAGTCCCTCCTTCTGAAGATGACCAATACCTGTAAGCCAAAGAATCAGCATCTATACCTTTATCTTTTAGAGCTAAAAGAGTCTCGTTTATGAGGGCCGCATTCTCTCCGTTACTTCCCGAGGTTCCCCTTCCGTCAGTAACACCGCCAACTTCGAAACCTACCATTTCCATTAGTTCACCAATGGCAGGAAGATACCAATTACCTTGTCCGAAGTTGGCGCCATTTTTATCTGTACCTGGGGCATAGAACTGATTACACGCTGTTGCTGCTAAAGCATCTGCACCGAGTTGATTTATCATTGCTTGCGTATTGGCCTTACCATCAAACAGTCCTGTGTTCCTGACATCCTCATCATCTCCGATGCCACTTGGCTGTGGTATGTAGATAGGCCCATTCTGAGTTGGCGCGGAAATATCTTCCAAAGCTTGACTTACCACTGCTTTGGCTTGTTCTAAGAAATCTGCTGCACTCTCTAGGGTTTCTGTAGCAGCCTTAATCGTGCTCACCGCTTGGCCCATACTATCAAGCAAGGCATTCAAATCATCTGCCCGGTTGTTTAACGAAAGTGCCGTGTAGTACGAACTCGGATTATCTATCGCCGAATTTACCTTATTGCCGGTAGAAAGTCTGTTTTGAGTGGAATCAACCTGCCCGCTGATGTTTTGCAGGCTCAACAAATTCGATCGCATACTGGCTGTTAAGCTTATCTTATCCATCGCTTCCTACTAGTTCTTATTTTTACATACCACTTTTCATTGTATCATCATTGCATTTTTCTTACCAGAATAACCAACCACTTTTCCACAAGAAACCGCCTGAGTTCAACGCAGGCGGGGTTTTGATTGGTAGCTTTCTACATTCCGGCCAACATTGAGGCGCGAAATGCTGCTTGATGTATAAAAGAGTGTGTCTTGCTATATTCTTCCTTATATTTAGCCAGATCTCTATCAAACTCCTTCATATTGCCGCCTATCTGAATATAGCGATACAAGGCTACATCCACATAGTGGCTATCTGTCTCATACGGAAGGTGATTCTTGATTACGGCTACGGCCTTGGAGGCATTGAACTTGATTATCACTTCTTGAAAAAACACATGTTTGGTGTTGATATCTTCTCCAACACCGCGCGCATCAAACAAGGCTTCAAATATCTGTTCCTTATCAATATTCGGCGATGATATTCTACTCAAAAAATCATGCCCGTGGCTGGTTTTTTCCTCTATCATAATAGCCTCCTTTTTTGAAGGGATTTTATATTGTTTAATATAACATAAATCTCGTCGGAAGGCAACCTTTTTGTAACAAAACTGTAACACTGTTTAT
The DNA here is from genome assembly GCA_944392215.1 of uncultured Alphaproteobacteria bacterium. Taxonomy (GTDB): domain Bacteria; phylum Pseudomonadota; class Alphaproteobacteria; order RF32; family CAG-239; genus CAZU01. The sequence goes on from CALXVX010000086.1 coordinate 12,523, forward strand.
AATAAAAATTATTTTATTACCCGGCGTAAAATTTCATCTGTTTCAACATATTCTACCGCGCGTTTGAAACTCTCCGGCTCTGATAAAATCGTATAATAATCTTTCTTTATGGTGGGTGCCATTCTCAACGCTGAAATAAATTCCTCTCGGTTTAGCGGACGCTCGGCGACAAATTCAAAAAATCCGGTCCTGCTTAGTATTTCTCTGACGTCATTCGTGGTGGGATTGTTTTGCAGCAATGCACACAGATAAGTGGCCACGCCGACTTGAATACCATGCATTTGCGGATATCTCGCCAGAGCATCTAGAGCATGGGATATTAAATGCTCTGACCCGCTGGCCGGGCGCGAAGTGCCGGCCACTTCCATTGCAATACCAGAAATCAAAAGTGAGTTGGTCAGGCTCCTTTGAAACTCCGGTGAATGGATATCAAAACTATGTTTGATGAACAATAAGTCCAGCGAGTTATAGGCCAAAAGCGAGGCAAAATCATTGTAGCGCTCAAAACCTTTTTGAAAAGATTTCTTCCAGTCCCACAGAGCCGTGACTTTGGATATCATATCCCCAAGGCCTGAATAAAAACAAGCATCCGGACTGCTTTTTATGACACTTAAATCTATCACCACCCCAAAGGGAATACTTGCCTTAATGCTCTTTCTTCTGCCATCTACCAACAGCGAACAATTGGGACTGCAAAAGCCATCATTTGATGTTGAGGTCGGAATCGAGATATAGGGCTTTTTTAGCAAGTGCGCACAATACTTTCCAAAATCTAAGGCCTTGCCGCCGCCAATACCTAATATCACATCTATGTTGTTGGGCAGATTAAACGCTACCCGATTGACCTCTTCTATATTGATAAACCTGACATCTTGCTTGTGTAAAACCGTGATACCATATGGTCTGATACTTTCTTGCAGGCCCTCTCCAAAAACTGCCTCCAGCCCTTCGCCCCAAAAAACGGCTATATTCACCATATTTTTATCTATCAGATATTTGCCGACTTTGGCCAGCTTGCCCTCGCCTATCTTTAATAGATAAGGAATATTTATCTGCTTATTAGGGAAAGGAATAAACGCCATCTATACCTCCTTGAGATATTTCAAAATATCCCCAAATGTGGTGAACGGGTGGGTGTTTATTTTATTCTCTTTACATTTTTCCAGCAAGTATTTTTTTGCAAAGACAATATCTGCCTCTTTTGCTGCTAGGACATCCGGCGGACCATCTCCGGCAAAAACAACTTTGCGCCCATCTTCCTGCAAAAATCTTACAACACCTGCTTTTGATATTCCAACTTTTTCATCATAAAACGGGCTGTTTTTCGGCGGAAATAGTTCTAACCCTTTCTTGCTGCTATAAACCCCATGGTTTGTCACCAGATGAATATCATATTTTTCTATGATACCTCCAATCAGTCTATTGATGTAATAGTCGCATCCGGCCGAGGCAATGTAAAAAGGTATTCCCTTCTCATGACAATAGGCGGCCGTTTCTTCCAAGTGACTATCTGTGTAAATCCTATCTATAAATTTTTGCAGTTCTTCCTCGCTGACGTGCAGTTTTGCAAACACACCCCTCATGGCTGCAAGGTGACTTATCTCCCCTCTCATGTATCTTTCCCACGGCTCTAAATCCTGCGGGGTTAGAAAATGCTCCACCACATACCAGAAAAAATCATTCTCACTCACCGTGCCGTCAAAGTCGCTTACCAATGCCCATTTATTGCTCACTTATCTCTCCTTTTGATGTTTATTTAATTTTATATAATAATCCTTTATTTTTAATAAATTTTTTGTTACACTTTCTTTTTGTCGGATTAACATTTTAACAAAAGAGATATGATACTTTTAATTTTTTATGCCGTTATGGCTATTGCCGTTTCCTTCCTTTGTTCGGTTATGGAAGCTGCGCTCCTTTCTATTGTTCCCAGCTATATTGCTCAATTAGAAGATAGTAACCCAAAACTTTTTCACAAGGTCTCTCAACTAAAAGCTAATATTGATGAGCCCTTGGCCGCAATTTTGTCTCTTAACACCATTGCTCACACCGTAGGTGCTACCGGCGTGGGTGCACAAGTGGCTAATATTTATGGGCAGTCATATATCGGGTGGGCCTCCGGTATTATGACCTTTCTTATCTTGGTGTTGTCGGAAATTTTGCCCAAATCCATCGGAGCTAAATATTGGAAACAGCTTATCCCCTCTATGGTGGTGGTTTTGCGTGCCATGATGTTTTTGATGAGGCCTCTCATTTGGATGTCTGCTCTTATTACCCGCTGGTTTGAAAACACATCTAACGATGCCTCTAACATTCGTGAGGAAATCAAAGCTCTGGCCAGAATGGGTAAGGCCTCCAAAGTGTTGGAAGAAAACAAATATCGTATCATCACCAACATCATTAATCTACCTGCCGTTAAGACCAAGGATATTATGACGCCGCGCACCGTTGTACATACCGTGCGCCCGGGAATGACCATTAAAGAATTTGATAAGTTTTTAACCAAAACTCCGTTTTCTCGTTTTCCGATTGTCGATGAAAAAGAAACAACATTTTTGGGATATATCCATAAATCAAGCTCTGATAAGGCCAAAGACACCGATCTCGTGGATGACTATGCTCGCAAAATGCGCAGCTTTGCTCCCACCGCCAGACTTGAGGATGTCTTGAACGCCATGCTTGAAGATCACAACCATATGGCCTTGATTATTGACCAATTCGGAAACTGGGAAGGTATTGTCACCATGGAAGATATTATTGAAACCATTTTGGGAAAAGAAATCATGGATGAGACCGATACTGTTTCTGATATGCGCCAATATGCAAAAATCAAATGGAAACATAAACAAGAACAAAAAGGTATTGTCGTGGAACAAACACGGCAATAAGTTCTAGCCCTCTTAAACTCCTTGTTTGCGTGCTTATATTCATTACTGCAAAACAAGGAGTTTTTTTATGGCTGAAATGAATATTTCTCTGAAAAATCTGTTCAAACACAACGCCGCCGAAATCACCGATATTTTGCTGAAAGAAACAAACGGAGATCCTAAACTCGCTTTGCAAAAACTAAATACCTACCTGCAACGCGGCTTTGCGCAAATCTCCGATGTCGCACAAGCCAATTTGGCCAAACACCAGTTGGAAGATCTTGTGCGTGAGCAATCTAACACCTAAATCAAGGAGTATCTTATGGCTAATCAACTATCTACTCATAACAATAATCAAAAGCTTTCTTCTTACAACCAGCAGGGAGAATTGAGAAACCTCATTCATCACTTTTGGAATATGTTGGACTTTGCCAACCATTCAGAGGCTCATTCTTTAGAGCCTAAAATCGAAGTGGCCGAGAACAAAAACAATGTTACCGTAACTGCTGAAATTCCCGGCGTGCCGCAAGAAAATATCGACGTTGAAATTTCTTCTGACGGTTATCTTACCATATCGGGGGAGAAAACTCATCAGGTTGAGCAAAACAGCGAGGGAAGTTATTTCTCTGAAATCACCTACGGAACAGTCCGCCGCAGTGTGCCTCTGCCTTGGGATTTGGATTTCAAAAACGCTACGGCAGAATATGAGGATGGTGTTTTGCAAATTATGATTCCAAAATCTTCCTCCGAACAGACAAAGCGTAAAAAAGTCAGCGTTTCTCGCACAAACAAAAACAGCTCAAACAAAAAGAAATCTTAACCTCTCAAAAAACGGCTGCTTGTTTTTCAACCGGCAGCCGTTTATTTTTTGAGGCGTTCGACCTTATTTCTGGCAATGTTTAACACCGCCTCAAAGTTATCTGCCTTATCAACCTTATTACGTCTTATAAAACCGCATTTTTGACATTTTTGCACCAGGACATATTGGCCGCTTTTTATCTCCACATCTATCGGCTCCATCAGACCACCGCAATCTGCTGCTCTGTCACCGGGGTTGATATCTACGTGTTTGGAATATAAGCAATGCGGGCAATGATTGGTGTATCCGTTGCCTTTTACCTTTGCACCGCAGTGTTCGCAAACAAAATCTTCCTCTCGGCGTGAAAATTTTTTCATTTGGTTTTCTCTCGTTTTCTGGTCTCAAGACTATACTTAAAACTTGTATATTTGCAAGCAATAAAAAAACACTTGCAAATTATTTTTATTTGGCTAATTATAGGGACATCCGAGAATCGGGACTTAGCTCAGCCTGGTAGAGCGCTTGCTTTGGGAGCAAGATGCCGTTGGTTCGAATCCAATAGTCCCGACCATTCTTTGGTTGTTTATCCGTGGTCCCGTAGCTCAGCTGGATAGAGCAACAGCCTTCTAAGCTGTGGGTCAGAGGTTCGAATCCTCTCGGGATCGCCACTTCTTCAGGCCTGGTATCTTTACCGGGCTTTTTTACAGTTATAATTTTTCTTGAAGGATTTTGATATGTTGGGACATTTTGATTTACAGGAATTTATCAGCGCGTTTTTCGTTTTATTCGCCATTATTGATATCCCCGGATCCATTCCCATCATCTTGGCTTTGAGAAAACGCGGACGCAAAATCCATGCCACAAAAGCGACCCTCCTCTCTTTTATGATGTTTATTCTCTTCTTCTTTGTCGGAGAGGCTTTCCTGACCTTGTTTAATGTCGATATTGCCTCTTTTGCTATTGCCGGCTCGCTTATCATCTTTGTGATGGCTTTGGAAATGATTTTGGATATCAGAATCTTTCAAGAAACTGATGATGCTCCCAAAGATTCGACCTTCTTCCCCGTCGTTTTTCCGCTTATTGCCGGTGCCGGTGCGCTAACTACTCTTATCTCTATTCGTTCTCAGTACGATAACATTAATATCTTATTGGCCGTTACCGCCAATATGTTGGTCATCTACATCGTCCTCAAACTCACCAAACGTCTGGAACAGTGGCTTGGTGCCGGTATCCTGTATATGGTGCGCAAATTCTTTGGTATCATTTTGCTTTCCATTTCGGTTAAGCTCTTTACCAGTAACCTCACGCATTTGATTGACACATTTATCCGCGCCGATAACTAAAAAAAGAGCTCCCTTCCTTGGGAGCTTTTTTCTATTTGCCTAATTTGATATACTGAGCAAAACTGTAACTTTCACTGCGGCTCAGGATTAAGTGATCCAGCAAGTGGATGCCTACTGAAGCGCAGGCCTCGTTTATCCGCTCTGTCATTGCAACATCTGCCTTTGAAGGTTGGACGTTGCCCGAGGGATGATTGTGCACCATAATGATTGATGATGCATGGTGTGCCATTGCCGCTTTTAGAACTTCTCTCGGGTGAATGGCAACACTGTTGATGGTGCCTCTTTGCATTATCTCTTGTCCGATGATATGCAATTTGCTATCCAAATAAATCAGCCTGAACTCCTCAACATCCGAATAACACATGGCTGAGCGGCAGTAGTCAATCAGAGAATCCGTGTTCATGATTATCGGACCGTCCAGTGATTTCAAATTCTGCCACGAGGTCCTCTGAGCGGCAACGTTTATCACCTTCAAAATCGTAACGGTATTCTCTTTTACGCCGGGAATGGACATCAGTTCTTCTTTAGGCGCGTTAATAACGCCTGCAAAACTCTCAAAACGAGAAATCAACATCTTGGCCAGAGGCTTTACGTCTCTCCGCGGTAAAGCTATTGTCAGCACCAATTCCAACAGTTCATAATCGGCCATATCTTTGCCGTCGCCAAGCAAAAATCTTTGTCTTAGACGCTCCCTATGGCCGATATAGTCAGGTTGTTTTTCTGTCTTAATCATGAAAGTTTTCAAAGTTTGTATGGCGGTTTATCAAGCCCTTTGGGGGAATATGTAAATACCTCGTAGCCGTCTTTGGTGACTGCCAAAGAGTGTTCAAATTGCGCAGACAAGGTCTTATCCCGAGTTACTGCCGTCCAACCGTTTTGGAGGATGATGCCATCCGGTTTGCCGATGTTTATCATCGGCTCAATAGTGAAAAACATTCCCTCCTCCAGCAATGCGCCGGTTCCTTTGCGGCCACAATGCATAACATTGGGTTCATCGTGAAAAACTTGTCCTAGCCCATGCCCACAAAACATATCAACGACCGAATAGCCATATTTATGTGCCCATTCCTCAATCACGGCGCCGATATCACCAAGCCTTGCGCCGGGGCGGACAACATCTATGCCGCGCATCATGCACTCATAGGTCACATCACACAAACGTTTGGCTTTTATCTTTGGTTTGCCGGCATAATACATACGGCTGGTGTCGCCGTACCATCCGTCAACAATCACCGTGACATCTATGTTGACGATATCTCCGTCGGCTAATTTTCTCTCATAGTCCGGGATACCATGGCAAATAACATGATTGATGGAAATACAAGTTGATTTTGGATAGCCCCTGTAGCCCAAACATGCCGGAATTGCTCCGTGGCTGACAATAAACTCCCTGCACAAATCATCCAAATAGCCGGTGGTGACACCTACCTCAACATAGGGGGTTATATAATCCAAACATTCTGCCGCCAGTTTGCCGGCAACACGCATTTTCTCAAAATCTTTCGGATCATCATGAATAACGATACCATCCTTACGTTTATAAGACACGGTTTTATTCCTCTTCTTAATATTGAATTGTCATTAGATGTGACAGTGTTACACTCTTTTTATCTATATTGCAACCATAACCAATAAAATTCAAACCATTTTTTGCCTCATCAAAAATTTTGGCTGCCGCCAACGGAGAATATTTCCAGCTAAACCTGATGTCTTGACAATCTGTTCTTGGAATAATCATGAAGGCATAGGTCTCATACCCTTTGGTTCTTAGGCGTCTCATCTCCTCAAACATTTCCAGCTCAAAGAAGTTTACCTCCGTCGGAAAGACCGCACTACCGCCAAATTTATGGTAAATATTGGTCACAAATACAAAAGCCTTTTTGCCTGATTTATTGCTCAACTCAAAGTCTATATGCGGCAAATGGTCTTCTGCCTCTAAGCGCCGACACTCATCATATTCTGCAAATTCAGGCAACGAGCCTTTCAAGAATGCTTCTTCAAACAAATCATTATTGCGATTGGGGCGTGCGTATATTAGGCTTCCGCCTTCTTCCATAAACTCAACCTCATAGGCAACTTTTCTGTCGCGAGGTGTTGTCGGTCTGACATATACAATCGTGTCTTTCTTGCACATCTCGGCAATATCAAAGGCTCCGCAAAAGGCCGGATACTGGGAATCGTCTGCAAACTTCACATCTAATATGATGCCGTTGTATTTTCCCGCTACTTTGGCTTTGACTAAATCTTCTGTTATTTCCAACTTTTGTTCCTCTTAAATCTGAATTATCTGAAATATTATATGATTTTCTTAATTTGGCAAGAATATGTGTTGTTTTGATTGCTTTTTTTGTAAAAAACTGCTAGACAGATGAACAAGTTTGCATTATCAATGTGAGGTTAATGTTTTTAAGATTTCGGGAAGTGTAAAATGACAACAACGGTTAAGCAAATCAGAAACACCTTTTTAAACTATTTTGCCAAGAACGGGCACAAGATTATTCCTTCTTCTTCTTTGGTGCCAAACAATGACCCTACCCTGATGTTTACAAACTCAGGCATGGTGCAGTTTAAAAATATCTTTACCGGTAACGAGACGGCTCCGTTCAAACGCGCAACAACTTCTCAGAAATCCGTGCGCGCCGGCGGCAAACACAATGACTTGGACAGTGTCGGCTATGATGTGCGCCACCATACCTTCTTTGAAATGCTCGGAAACTTCTCTTTTGGCGATTATTTCAAAGACGAGGCCATTGCTTTTGCCTGGGAACTTGTCACCAAAGAATTCGGCCTCCCGAAGGACAGATTAGCCGTTACCGTTTTTCATACCGATGATGTTTCCCGCAATATCTGGCGCAAGGTTTCCGGCCTGCCGGAAGACCGCATTATCGGCATCAAGACCAAAGATAATTTCTGGCAGATGGGTGATACCGGTCCTTGCGGATATTGCTCCGAAATCTTTTATGACCACGGCGAGCAAGTTTGGGGCGGCCTCCCCGGAACTCCCGAAGAAGACGGCGACCGCTGGATTGAAATTTGGAACCTGGTGTTTGACGAGTTTGAGGATTTGCCCGACGGAACCCGTATCGATCTTAAACAAAAATGTATTGATACCGGCATGGGTTTGGAGCGTATCTCTGCTATTTTGCAAGGTGTTCACTCCAACTATGATATCGACCTTTTCCAAAATCTGATTAAAGCTATCGCCGATATCGCCAACTCTGATCCCAAAGGGCCGTTGCAATCTTCTCACAACGTTATTGCTGACCACCTGCGCGCCAGTGCGTTTCTTATTGCTGATGGTGTTTTGCCCTCAAATGAAGGCCGCGGCTATGTCTTGCGCCGTATTATGCGCCGCGCTATGCGCCATGCCCACCTGCTTGGTGTTGATGAGCCAATGATGTACAAGCTCTTGCCTGCCCTGCAAAAGGAAATGGGTGAGGCTTACCCTGAGCTTTACACTGCCGAGGACCTCATCAAAGAAACCATTAAGTTGGAAGAAGAGCGTTTTATCCGCACCATGGACAAAGGTCTTAAACTTCTAGATGAAGAATCTTCTCACCTCAAAGAAGGTGACACTCTAAACGGTGAAACCGCTTTCAAGCTCTATGACACCTACGGATTCCCCTTGGATTTGACCGAAGATGCCCTGAAAAACAGAGGTATTAAGGTTGATGTTGATGGTTTTGACAAAGCGATGGCTCGCCAAAAAGAAGAGGCTCGCAAAAACTGGGCCGGCTCCGGCGATGCCGGAACAGAGAAAATCTGGTTTGAGCTTCAGGATAAACTCGGCGCAACCGAATTTTTGGGTTATAATACCCTTAAATCTGATTGCCAGATCACTGCTCTGGTGCAAGACGGCAAAGAGGTTCAGTCCGTTCAGAATGGCGACTTCTACCTGCTTGCCAACCAAACACCTTTCTATGGCGAGATGGGCGGCCAGGTCGGTGATATCGGAACAATCAGCGGTGATAATTTTGAAATCCAAGTCACCGACACCAAGAAAAAGCTTGATGGTTTGTATGTTCATGTCTGCAAACTCCTGAAGGGTTCTGTTTCCATCGGTGACACTGCATGTTTCCACGTTGATGAAGATAACCGCCACGCCATTGAGGGCAACCACACGGTTACCCACCTGCTCCACCGCGCTTTGCAAGATAAATACGGCAAGACCGTTACGCAAAAAGGCTCTATGGTGGCGGCTGATCGGATGCGTTTTGACATTGCCTATCCTAAACAAATTTCCGAGGCTGAAATCAGAGAGCTCGAAGATACCGTCAACCAGATGATCCGTGCAG
>CALXVX010000087.1 GCA_944392215.1 uncultured Alphaproteobacteria bacterium
TGATGAGTGATACGGAAAAATATCCCACCTTGTCAGATTTTATGGAACATGTTAGTTTAGTTATGGATAAAGATGACATAACTGAAGACGGCAAGGTAATGCTCATCACCCTGCACTCGGCCAAAGGTTTGGAGTTTAATGTTGTCTTTTTGCCCGGTTGGGAGGAAGGCTTGTTTCCACACCAAAGAAGTTTAGATGAAGGCGGCAGCAACGCTCTGGAAGAAGAACGCCGGTTGGCCTATGTAGCCATCACTCGTGCCAAACAAAGATTATATATTTTAATGGCGCACAATCGCCGCGTCTATGGGCAGTGGCAAAGCAATTTGCCTTCACGTTTTATCAACGAGTTGCCACCACAAAACATAGAAATTTGCAATAAAAGCACCAATTTTTATGCCACCAACAAATACAATTCGAACTACAATACTTATCTAAAGGAAGAAAATAATGATAGGAACTCTTCTCATAGCTACCGCAATAGGAGTAGCGGTTATCGCGCTGGTCATGCAAGTGTAATTGGTACCAGAGTTCATCACGAAACTTTTGGAGACGGCACAGTTGTTGCCGCAGAGGGCAACACCTTCCAAGTCTGCTTTGATAACGGCAGCATCAAAAAACTCCTAGGCACATACCTAACCAAAATTTGATTCATGTGGAAAACTCCTCTGTTCTTCTGGCAAAAGGTGTTCCAAAAATATATAATCAAGAGCAGTAATCGAAACCTAAACAGAGCTAGTAAAAGCTTGGAGAATGGTGGCTTTAAGAAGCGCCGTTATGCGAGCTTTAGAGGAATTAAATGGGAGGAATCAGCTTAACAGCAAGTATGCGGTCGAATTTGTTGAGCCTGCAGACTATCAGCGGGCAGGTTTCCTCTACCCAAAATAAACTAGCGACGGGAAATAAAGTAAATTCCGCCATAGATAACCCGAGCTCATACTATACGGCACTCTCACTGAATAACCGCGCCGATGATTTGAATGCTTTGCTTGATTCCATGGGTCAAGCGGTGAGCACGATAAAAGCAGCCACCACGGCCTTGGAGAGTGCCAGCGAGTTTTTAGAGCAGGCCTCAGCCGTTGCCACTCAGGCATTAGAAACCACCAAGGTCCCGAGCAAATCTTTCTTTGAAGAAAAGGTTGGAGAAAACGGAGCGGTTGTAACCACGGCAGAAGAATTGAGAGAAGCAATCAACTCCGGCAAAGAAACAATCTGTGTTTATGGTCATATAGACTTAGGCGATATTTCCACCGCTAACGGACTGGAACTAAAAGAAAATCAAAAACTTGTTGGTATTGGCTATTTTGGTGATTATGACAGTACGGTCGATAAATTTTCTTCCCTGACAGCCTCAGCCTCCACAGCTGAAAAGAGTGTGATAAATATTAATAAGGGCGACAGCTTAGTAAGTGATTTGAGCATTAGCTATCAGACCCAAAATGATATAGGCATAACAGCCATCAGTATTTCGGGATATGATACTGTGGCCCATCTTCGCAATCTTGATATTGATGTTTCCGGAGGAGAAAATAAGGGATGGAATGTGGCAATCCACTTAGGAGGAAGCGGTAGCCCGCGCACAACCATAAGCGGAGATATTAATATTGATGTTTCCGGATACCAGGCAAAAGGAATTGCTCTGCAGGGGAGATCAGGTTGTAATATTGAAGACAAAACCAAAATAAATGTTTCATCTACGGGAAGTAGTAGCGAGGGAATTGTAATCACCGAGCTGACGACGATGGATATTGGCCGCGATGTAGAGATAAATATTCAATCATCTGGCTCATTATGTTCTGGTTTTGTTTGGAAATCAACAAGTGATATGAACTTAAAATCCGGAACCATTATCAATATCAAGGCTGAATATGTCGGTATGAGTATTTCTAATGCCCAATGCAACATAGATGCTGCAAAAATCAATATTGAAGCACAAAGTGGATCCGCTATTAATCTTAATAATACCATCCTGAACATTAACAAAGGAGCGCAGCTGACTCTGAAAAGTCTTGGCGGAAAATCAACAATCGATATACTAAGCAACGCTGTTTGCAATATCGGGGCAGATGCCAATTTAAATATCTATAGCGAAAATTTGTATGGAATATATGGAATATATTTGGCTAATAATAGCAACAATCAATTAAACATTTTGTCTTCTGCTCAGGTTTATCTTGATGTTGCCTCCGGAATTCTATTTTACAACGGAGGCGGTGACGGAACAAATTCTAACACCATAGATATTGCGCAAGGAGCAAAGATTGCAGTAGAAAAAGACGGCAAGGCAGATTGGTATGAGGTAAAAGACAAATATCATGATGAAAATACTGTTACCACAAATAAGGAAATTACAGCAGATAATATTAAAGATGAGCTAAACGTAGAAAACACCTCGGCTTGGACTTTGCCGGAGACAGCAGAGGTAGATTTTGATACTGACATTTCAGAAGATGAGGCTGCTCAGCAAACTTTGACTGACGCCGGCAAGAACTATAAAGAAATCATCGATCAATATGATGCGTTGATAAAAGACGCCTCTTATAAAGGCAGTAATCTTTTACAAAATGATAAATTGAGCGTGAAGTTTAATGAAACGAACACGGCAGATTTAAGCGTGCAAGGCAAAGATATGAGCTCTCAAGCTCTGGGTTTTAAGACATTTGATTGGCAGAGCCAAGCAGATATTGCCGACAGCCTGGCAGAAATAGCCAATGCCTTAAAGGGCATCCGCAGTTATTCAGCCGAGCTCGGTAATAACTATTCCATCATCACCACGCGCCAAGATTTCACCGAGAGTTTGGTCAATGTTTTGACCGAGGGGGCGGATAAGTTGACACTAGCAGATATGAATGAAGAGAGCGCCAATATGCTGGCTCTCCAAACCCGCCAACAATTAGCCATCAACTCCCTCTCACTTGCAAGCCAAGCCAGCCAGAGTATCCTAAAACTGTTCTAAGGCACTTGCGCCAGCAAGCCGTAAAAAAGCCTCTTCATCTGAAGAGGCTTTTTATAGTCTTGCGCCTCACAGCTAAGTCTTGCCCCTGCCGGCTTCGGCAGTTATTTGCAGTAGAAGAACAAAGAGCGATTAATTATCTTGTTTCCGCCAAAAGAGAAACTTGGCTGAGTCGTCGTTGTTTTGGTGTTGCCTTGATAGACTGTCGTCTTTGTATCGTTGGTAAAAGCCGCGTTATCATATTCATTTTCTATTGAGTTGATAACCTCAAACTTTCCGGCACATTGCTCAGAAGCTTTGGCGTAGCAATCACTAATATCGCGAATAAGTCCATTGCAGGTAGCGCGATAAACTTGCACGCCGTCTTTAACATAAACAGGTTTAACGGTAGAGCAAGAAGCCAAAAAGACCAAACCGAGTAATAAAGCTTTTTTCATAGTATTTCTCCCTATAGTTGCTATACTTATTGTTATAACAACTAGTTTTAAATAGTCAAACAAGATTTTAGATTATACAGCACATTTTCCGCATTTTGAGCAACCATTGCAGATGAGCTTGGAACCGCAATTTGCGCAGTTTTTGGAGAAAAACTTTTGGAATTTTGGCACTGGTGTTCCAAACAAATCATCAGCCCCCGGAAATTTAAGCTTGAAGTTTTGTTCTTTGCCCTGATATTGGAGGCCGGATTTGTAGGCCTGCTCGCTTTGGCGGCGTTTATCGGGAATATGGTAGGTTTTGCCGTCTTTTATAAAATATGTTCCGGTTTCCATAAAGCAAAAAGTGACATCGGCAGCCACACATTCATCAAAAAGCTTTTTCACCCACTCATAGCAAAGCGGCCTGGAGCCATCATAATTTTCGCCGCCGGCCACCACTTGCTCGATAACGCCTTTTTGCAAATAAGGGGCTATAGAAACCGGCCCGACAAAAGGAGCCACCATAATTCCTTTGTGCTTAAACGGAAGATTAAATAAAATAGGGATTCGCTCATCGGCTCTTTGCTGATTTTCGCAAGTGACGTTAAAAAACACATTTTCCCATCCCTCGCCCCAATCCCTAGGCAAATGTTCTCTCACTCTTTCCGGCCGCTTGGTGAGCAAGAAGAAAACCACATCCGGCCGATTCTTAATAATCTCCCAAGCCTGCGGCCGCCAAACATCAGCCTCCTCCAAAAAGAAATCAGAGGTCATACACACACGTATCTGCTCGCCGCTTTTGACTTTATAAGCGCCGGTTTTATCCTTTTGCAAAGGATAATCGAATTTATTTTTAACCTTAAAAATCTTATCCCCTGACGAACCTCTCTGCCTATCCAAAAAGAACATATAACAGTTCTGACAGCCTTCGCTTTTCTTCACGCATCCGTGCCAGGGATTCCAAATATCGTGCATTACTACCTCTCTTGTAGAGAAGGTAGCATATTTAGATATCAAAACAACAAAAAAATACTTGACTATTTTAATATATAGTATTTATCATACATATAAAACTAAGGAGGAAAAATGAAAAAGATTTTAAGTTTATTGGTTTTAATTCCGCTGTTTTTAGGCGCCTGCGGCACAAAAGAAGAAGAGTTGCTTGATACCAACAAGGTCTATTTCTTTTACTCAAACACCTGCCCACACTGCCACCATGCACTAGACTACATCAATCAAAAATACCCAAACTTGCAACTAAGTATGGTCAACATCGGCAATCCGGAAGGCTACAATTTATTTGTTCACTGTGCTGAAAAATTCAAACTCGGCAATCAGATCGGCACACCGCTTTTTTGCATGGGCGAGAAATACATCATGGGCTGGAGCCAAGAGTATGAGGCTCGTTTTGATGAATACATTAAACCCTACCTAAAATAAGCAAGGAGAAAAAAATGTCTGAGCAACTCCCCGTTGAGGTTATGAAAAAAGCTGTCAAAGGCATCACCTATATTGCGCACCCGCTGCGCCTGCGCATATTGGAATACTTGGATGTCAACGGTGCATCTTCTGTTTCTGCCATCAGCAAAGGAGTTAGAGAAGAGCAAGTTATGGTTTCTCAAAGCCTAAAAAAGCTCAGAGATGCCAATTTGGTAAAAACCGAACGCCGAGGCATATTTATTTATTACAACATTCAAGAGGAATACCCGGCCAGTATTTTTACCTGCATTCGCAAACTCTTTGGCTACATGACGGATAATTTTTACTACCTCCAGGAAGGCTACAAGGCCATTTTGCCCAAGGACTACACCACCATGGTTGCCAACCAAATAAAGCTTTTTGCCAACTACGATAAGATGCGGATTTTAGAATTTTTGCTTCTCAACGGAGAGAGCAATGTCTCAGACATCATCAAAGGGATAGAAAGTGAGCAAATGAAAATTTCCCAATACCTAAAACGCTTGCGAGATGATGGCTTTGTCTCCTCCCGAAGAGAAGGCAGATTCATTTATTACAAAATCACCAAAGGCGTTCATGAAACGGCCTTAAGCTGTATACATAAAAGATATAACAGTCTCAAAAACAAAGATGATTTTTAAACGATTAAAGGGGCTTTTCAAGAGCCCCTTTTGTTTAGAGATTATTCAACCAAGTTTTTATCTTATTATCCACCGCGGCATCATATTCCGGCGGCAAGTTATTAAAACGAGCAGCTTGGAGCAATTTAGCATTTTTCACCGTGGCGGCAAAATCTTCAAAATAAGTTCCGGGGTTGCTCCCCTGAGTTGAGAACGGCACTACTTTCTTACCGGCGAAATCGGCCTGTTGTAAAAAAGCCCACATAGGGGTTGCCATAGAATACCACCACACCGGAGCGCCGACAAAGATGATATCATAAGCCCCAAAATCCGGAAGTTTGCCAGCCAAGATCGGAAATTTTTTATTTTTGAGTTGGCTGCGCAAGGCCATATATTTCCACACACCTGTTGGCAAACCAGATTCAACTTTTATCTCATAGATATCGGCATTGGTATAGTTTTTAATTTTCTCGGCAATAACTCGAGTGTGACCGGTCCAAGAATAATAAACCACCAAGGTCTTATTAAATTTTTTAGTCAGAGTAACCGGCGTGTTATACTGAGCCATTTCTTTTTTATTTTTAGAGGCCACGCGCCATAAATGAAAAGCACTGATTCCACCGATAATCAACGCTAAACCGATAAGTGAATAGATGATGATTTTAAACATTTTTTTCTCCCGAGATTAAAGACTCATTTTTATATAGCACCGGAAGAAAAAATTTTCCACCGCAAAGTTGGAAAGCTGTTCAATAAAAAAAAACCCTCTTGTCAGAAGGTGTTTTTTTTATTGGTAGCGAGGGATTGCTAAGCAAAAAGCATCGGAGGCTGCGATGCTTTTTGTCTGCAAAATCTTAGAACATCTTGGTGAGCTAGGGCGTTTTTTAATGCCTGCAGCGAACCTAGATGCCTAAGGGAAAGCCCTCCCCCAAGAAGACGAGCTTCAAGCGATGTCTGATTGGAAAGCTGTTCAATAAAAAAAAACCCTCTTGTCAGAAGGTGTTTTTTTTATTGGTAGCGAGGGAGGGATTCGAACCCACGACACAAGGATTATGATTCCTCCGCTCTACCGACTGAGCTACCCCGCCATCAAAATTCTCGTATTTAATAATCTCTCTATTCACGTTTGTCAATAACTATTTTTAACTCCCATTTAAATTTTTGATTTAGCGATTACCTAGTTTCTACCCCAAACAACAAACAGTGAGTAAAAAATGAAAAAATTATCTTTAGAAGTTTTAAGCCTTATCCTTTATTCATCCTCAGCCCTAGCCTGGAATACGAGTGTTCCGGCCGGAACAACGGTAACCGGCGGCGATGTACGCTATGGAGAAAACCAAAGCGTTTATGGCACCACCATCAACCAAACCGTAAGCGGCACTCAAGATATAAAATCGGGAGGTTTAAGTGAAAACAGCACCATATACGACTATGCACTCCAAGATGTAGAGGCTGGAGGTA
The DNA here is from genome assembly GCA_944392215.1 of uncultured Alphaproteobacteria bacterium. Taxonomy (GTDB): domain Bacteria; phylum Pseudomonadota; class Alphaproteobacteria; order RF32; family CAG-239; genus CAZU01. The sequence goes on from CALXVX010000087.1 coordinate 6,906, forward strand.
AAGCTATCGGCACACATATTTTAATGCGCGGCCAGCAAGATGTTAATGGTGAGGCTGAAGACAGTATTGTTGACAAATATGCCTCGATGTATGTTAGAAGTGGTGGTAAAGCAACCGGAACAGAAGTCAACGGTGGAACATTTAATGTCTATGCCGGAGGAGCAATAGAAAATACCAATCTCAACAGCGGCACCCAGGCACTGTATGGCACCTCCCAAAACATGACAATAGGCAACGGCGGTACTCAAAATGTAAATGCATCTGGAACAGCAACAAACACCACGATTAACAGCGGAGGCCGTCAAAATGTAGCAAAAGGAGGAACTGCAACAGAAACAATCATCAACGGTGGCAGACAATATGTCTATGGCACAGCCAACAAAACAACTCTTGAATCTGGCAGATTGACAGCCTACAGCGGCAGTATCTTAAATGACACTATTGTTAATGACGGCAGCATGGAAATCAATCAGGCAAACATTAGCGGTTTAACTATTAACGGCGGCAATTTCAAGGCTTACAGCGGTGCAGAAATAAGCAGTCTGAGTATGTATGGAGGTAACGGGACTCTTTATACCGGCGCCCAATTAAGCGGAGATATAACCATCAACAATGCCTCTTTGAAATTATACAGTAGTCAAAATCTTAATAACGTAAATATGGATAACGGAACCATAAGCATGACATACAACGACAGTTCAGAAAAGCTCTCAATTCAATCACTTAATGGTAGCGGAAATTTTTACCTCACCAGTGCCGTAACCGAGGGAGAGTTAGACCAACTAGACATCAGCTCAGGCAGTGGAAAATTCGGCATCCAGCTTTATGATTACAGCAACGGCGGTAGCCTTCCGGATACAATAAAATTAGTTACCACTCCTGACAATGATGAGCAATTCTACCTCATTGGTGGTGCAACAGATATCGGAGCATATCAATACACCTTACAGCACCAAGGTGATGAATGGTTTTTACAACGTAGTTTTAATCCAACTGAGAGCGCTCTAATTGCCAAAAACACATACAGCACCATCAGTACCATTTTTTATACCCACCTGGACACATTAAACAGACGTCTAGGAGATGTAAGGTTCAACAAAAAAGATGGTTTATGGATAAGAGGCTTTGGACGTAACGTAAAAATAAGCCACCAAGACGATACCAAAACCAAAATAGATACCTATGGCACTCAATTTGGCTATGACTATATGTTGCCTCAAACTTTAGTTTCGAAATGGCTGGTTGGCGTTTTTGCCGGCACCTCAACAACAAAAGATAAGTTTGACCTGGAAGGCCACGCAGACATAGATACTTATTCCACAGGTCTTTACACAACCTTATTTGGAAACAACGGCTATTATCTTGATTTAGTCGGCAGTTATTATCACAGTCGTCAAGATCTAACAACCTACACCCCTGACGGCATGCCAGTCAGAGGCAAATATGACCTAGATGCTTGGAGTTTTTCTGCTGAGGGCGGGAAAAGGTTTGAGCTTTCCAACGGATATTTTGTAGAACCGCAGATTCAAGTATCTTATATGGATTTAGGAGATATTTCCTATCGAACCAACTTCAACACACTTGTCAGAGGAAGAGATTTTGATGTCCTGAGCGGCCGCGCCGGATTACGTGGAGGGAAGCGTTTCTCTGAGAAATTTGAGGCATTTGTTCAAGCCGATTTAATTCATGACTTTGATCACAAAAGCACCATAGACATAGCCAACTTAACTTTACAAGAAGATATTTCTTCCACACGTTGGCGCTTAGGAGGAGGATTTACAGCTGATTTTTCAGATTCGACTGGCAGCTATTTTAACATCTCGACCACATTAGATGATAAAGTAGAAATTCCCATAGATGTTAACTTAGGATTACGTTATGAATTCTAAAAAAATCAAAGCATTACCCTTAAAAAGCTAAATTTAAACCTTATATAAAGCAAGTCGCGAATTCATAAACAGAAAGGAGAAAAAAGATGCAAAAAATTTCATTGACAACCTTATGCACCGCCACAATGTTAGGTATCAGCTCTTTGGCCAATGCTGCTGACCCAACATCTTCAACCGTGGCTGCCGCCAAGAATATGCCCGAAGAAAGCATGGTTGTATTAGAAGGCACCATTGCTCCGGGAGAAACTGCAGAAACGTACGTCTTAACCGACAGCACCGGCAGTATAGACATCGTGGTAGATGAAGAAGACATGCAAGGAATGAACCTCAATGCCGACACCGTCGTCATCGTCGAGGGCGAAATTGACCAAAACGGTGATAATATGGAAATCGATGTAGACGAAATCACTTTGGCACAATAAAATGGTTATCGGCCGTTGATAAGACAGCGGCCGATATTTACCCAAAGGAGGAAAAAATGGATTTTGCAAAACTCATCAAAACACGGCGTTCAATTTATAATCTCGGCTCGCTGCTACCTATTTCTCAACAAGAGGTTATTTCCCTGGTAGAAAACGGCCTGAAACAATGTCCGAGCGCCTTTAATTCCCAGCCGGGACGAGTTGTGTTGCTCTTTGGCAAATTCCATCAAAAGCTGTGGCAAATCACCACAGATTGCCTTCAACAAATTGTGCCTGCGGAGCATTTTGCAAAAACGCAAGAAAAAATATTATCCTTTGCCAAAGGTGCAGGAACGATTCTGTTTTTTATTGACGACGATGTCACGAACGAGCTTCAAAAAGCATACCCATCTTATGCGGCCAACTTTCCGGTTTGGGCAGAACAAGCAGAAGGAATGCTACAATACATCATTTGGTCCTTGCTGGCCGAAAAGGCAATCGGAGCCTCTTTGCAACACTATAATCCTCTGATAGATGAAGACGTGCGCAAAGCTTTTGATATTCCGCAATCTTGGCGTTTGAGTGCCGAAATGCCCTTTGGAAACATAGAATCTCCGGCAGATGCCAAAAGCTTTTTAGCCATAGAAAAGCGCCTTAAAATTTTCGAGTAAAAGTGTTGATTTTAACCTAAAATTAAAAAATATTCACCTATACTGTAAGAAGAATAAGACTTTATAGGATTCAAGAATATGGAAAAATCTACACTTATCGGTTCAATCGGCGGTATTGCCGCCATTGGTGTTGGTATGGCACTTAAAGGAGCCGATCCCCACGCATTGATCAACCCGGCAGCTTTTTTGATTATTTTTGCAGGTACGGCGGCGGCTATTTTCAATGCCTTTCCGATGAAAGACCTCAAAAAATTCCCGGCATTGTTAAAACTTCTGTTTTCAGGAAAGAAATTTCCCTCCAAGCAAGAAGTTCTGGAGCTTTTTGTTTCCGTTGCCAAATCTGCCAAACAAGAAGGTGTGATGGCCATAGAAAAGAGAGCCAACGAAGTTGAAGATCCGTTTATTCGCTCTACCCTGACCATGGTTGCCGATGGTTTTAACGGCGAATTTATTAACAGCGTGGTTGATGCCGAAATCAAACAAATGGAAGAGCGCCATCGCTCCGGCGCCCAGATTTTTGCCCAATGCGGCATGTATGCGCCTACCTTGGGTGTGTTGGGTGCTGTTATTGGTTTGATTGCGGCACTCGGAAACTTGAGTGATATTGATCAATTAGGACACTCGATTGCAGCCGCGTTCGTTGCCACCCTGCTCGGAATTTTTACCGGTTATGTTTTGTGGCACCCCTTTGCCAATAAACTAAAACAAATCAATGCTGAAGAAGTGGAGTTAAGAAAAATGGTCCTGGAAGGAGCCTTGGCCTTACAAGAAGGCGCATCCTCGATTGCCATGGAATCAAGACTGCAAGCATTTATTCCGCTTTCAGAACGTAAATCTCTCCGTGATAAAGAATAAGGGGAATAACAATGGCAAAAATGGTAAAAAAGAAACCAGCCCTCCCGCCGCATGAGGAACATGCCGACGAGACTTGGCTGATTCCTTATTCCGATTTGTTGACCCTTTTGCTGGCTTTGTTCATTGTATTATTTGCATCGTCAAGCCTAGACAAGAACAAAGCGGCACAGATTCAATACGCCTTAGCCGCAGCATTTAGTAATGCCACGGCAGACCCTTTAAGCGGAACTATCATAAACTTTCTAAATGATGCACAAGATATGAATTTGGAAGAAGATGGCGTTATTATATCTTCAGATGCACAAGGTGCGACTTTGGAAATGACTACCATCAACCTTTTTGATAAAGGAAGCGTCAACATCAAAGCAGAAGCGATTCCCACCATCAAAAAGATATCGACCCTACTGGATTCCAACAAATATCGCCGTTTTAGAATTGTGGTGGAAGGACACACTGATGACACCAGTGAATCTCAAATTGCGGAACTACCTTCCAACTGGGAGCTTTCAGCAGCCAGAGCCGGAGCAGTCGTTCGTACCATGATTTCAAACGGAATGGATAATAACCGTTTCAAAGCGGTTGGTTTGGCAGGAATTTCACCGGCCTACCCCAACCTCAACCCCTATGGGGAACCCATCCCCGAAAACAGAATAAAAAACCGTCGTGTTATTATTCGAATTGAATTCTAAAACCAGGCTCTGTTTTCAGAGCCTTCTTTAACAGGTAATAAAAACAATGGAAATTTTAGACGTTTTATCTCAACCGCACACAATATTGTCGGCCCCCTGGATGTGGACAATATTCGGCATTATAGTATTTGTACTTCTTTATTTGGATCTATTTGTGTTTCATCGTCATGCGGAAGAGCCTAAAATAAAAGATACCCTAGCAGCCTGCATTTTCTACATTGCCATAGCGCTAATATTTGGTGTTTTTGTTATTTACGAAAGAGGCATGGAAACAGGCCTGTTGTACTACACCGGTTTTTTGGTAGAAAAGAGCTTGTCCTTAGACAACATCTTTGTAATCTCGGTTATTTTCACCAGCCTAAAGATTGAGCGCAAATATCAACACCGTGTATTGTTCTGGGGCATTTTGGGCGCCATCGTAATGAGAGGAATTTTGATTGGCTTAGGAGATGCACTTGTCGTCAAATTTCACGGAGTGTTGTACTTGTTCTCTGCTTTCTTGATTTACACCGGCATCAAGATGGCCATGCACAAAGAAGATGCGGAAGGAGATATCCAAGAGAGTCGCCTTTATAAAACGGTGAGCAAATACTTTCACGTAACCAAAGAAATCAGAGGAGAACATTTCTTTGTCAAAGAAAACGGCAAGCATTATATTACGCCGCTGTTTTTTGCCCTGATTATCATTGAGACGATGGATGTAATTTTTGCTTTTGATAGCATTCCGGCCATTTTTCTAATCACGCAAGATGTATTTGTGGTCTACACCAGCAATATTTTTGCAATTTTAGGCCTAAGAGCGCTGTATTTCTTGTTGGCAGCAGCAGTAAATCAATTTACATATTTGAAGCCGGCGCTATCAATTATTTTGATATTCATCGGTTCAAAGATTTTCTTGCCATACCTTGGGATTACAATCACGGCAGAAGTATCGCTGATAACCACCTTCAGCATTATCGGAGTTGGTATATTGGCCTCAATATTCAAGCCGAAGAAAGCTTAAAAAACAGAACCCCGCCGATTGGCGGGGTTCTGTTTACAATATAAATTCCAGATACAAGAAAATATTTGCAATCAAAACGCTGACAAGCATAACCGGAATTGACCACAACAGGAATCTGGCAAAGCTGAGAGGCACCTTATTGCGCGCGGCAATACCTGCCACCACCACATTGGCAGAAGCTCCGATAAGCGTTCCATTTCCTCCAAAGCAAGAGCCCAAAGAAAGAGCCCACCACACGGGCATCATGGCCTCACGACCGCCAACGCTCTCCTCCACGGTTTGCAGCAGCGGAATCATTGTTGCCACAAAGGGAATATTGTCAATCACACTGGAAAAGATGGCTGACACCCACAAAATCAGATACATCATCAGATTAACACTGCCCTTAGTCAAAACCAGGAACTCTTTTCCTAGCCACGAAAGCACACCAGTAACATCCAAACCATGGACCATTACAAACAAACCGATAAAGAAGAAAATGGTTGTCCAGTCAACCATGCCGAAGATCTGTTCAACCTTATCCTCGCGCTCATGTCCATGGAAAGAAAAAGTATAAAGCAGCAAGAGCAAAGACGCACCGGTCAAAGCCACCGTACCATTATCCAAAAACAACTCATGAGCAAAGATAAAAGTAACAATCACAAGAGCCAGAACAGAAACGGATTTAATCAGTAATGCCTTATCTTTGATGCAGGCAAATTCATCCATCCGCATCACCAACACGCGCTTACGTTTATCGGTCACAAGTTGTTTTTTCCAAACCAAGTCAAAAACAGCAATCAACACCGCCATTGTAACAACAACGACCGGTGTTAACACCTTAAGAAAATCCATAAATCCAAGCTCAAGGGCCGAACCGATAAGGATATTTGGTGGATCGCCTATAAGAGTCGCCGTTCCACCGATATTTGAGGCGAAGATTTCAATGAGCAAATAAGGGTAAGGATTAACTTTGAGCTTATCGATAATTTGCAAGGTAACTGGCACAATCAGCAGCACGGTTGTCACATTATCCAAAAAAGCCGAGAAGAAGGCGGTCACAGCAGCCAAGACAACCAAGAGTCCTCTGGGCGAAGCATGAACCTTTTTAGCACTCCACACGGCCACAAACTGGAACAAGCCAGACTTCTCGGTAATAGCCACCACAATCATCATACCGATAAGCAAGGCCAAGGTATTAAAATCGATTCCCTCCAAGGCTTGTTTTTGCGACATAATTCCGGCAAGCAACATAACCGAGGCGCCAAGCAAGGCCACGATAGCTCTGTTTACTCTTTCGGTAAAAATCACCAAATAAGCAACCGCCACAATAATACTGGCGGCAAGTTTGGCATCCATTCCCCAAACTTCCATACACATATCCTTTCTGTTAAAATGAACTCTACTTACTATACAAAATAAGATTTTTTTGTAAATTTCCTAACCCACATATCCACCATAAAGATTTAAATAAAATAAAGACTTCAAAATCAGAGCGGATGATATAGAATAAATTTACCGTAATTTTACTATTAAAGATAATAATGGAAGAAACAGGGATAAAAGAGGAAAAGATTATGAATTCAGCCATCTGCTTGCACAATGCCACTGTCCTGACCGGCTTATCCATAATGGAGAAATGCGCTGTTTATATAAAAAATGACAAAATAGCAGATGTCTACAACGAAGGCCGTTTTAAGAAGAAAAAATTTTCTCCCAAAGTAAAAATTATCGATGTAAACGGTGCCTATGTTTTACCCGGTTTCATAGATACACACATTCACGGCATTGGCGGCTTTGGCGCTGATGATGCCGACTACAAGTCCATACTAAAGATGTCCGAGGTTTTGGCAGACTACGGCGTCACCTCATTTATTCCCACCTGCTGCACTGACACGGAAGAAAAGCTGCTAAAGAAAATAAAAGCAATTGTCAAGGCTATGGGCAAAGAAAAAGGCGCCAGAATTTTAGGCATTCACCTTGAGGGGCCTTTTTTATCACCGGAGCGCATTGGCGCTCAGTCCAAAGAGGGAATAAGCCCGGTTGATATGGGGCTGATGGAACGTTTGTGGAAAGCCTCAAAAGGCAAACTGATTAACATGACGGTTGCTCCCGAGTTGAAAGGAATGCGAGAGCTGGCTCTTTACTGCATCAACAAGGGAATTGTATTGCAAGCCGGCCATACCAATGCTACCTATGATCAAATGATAGAGGGAATGCAAGCGGGCATCATGCATGTTACACATTTGTTTGACGCCATGAGACCTCTGCACCACCGTGAGCCAGGAGTTGTCGGCGCGGCCTTAATTCACCCGGAACTTTCCTGCGAAATCATCGGCGACGGTGTCCATGTCAACCCGAACTTGATTCATTTACTGATGAAGAGCAAACCATTGAGTCAGATTGTAATGATAACGGATGCTCTTCCCCCGGCCAAAACCATATTACCCGAAGATTCGGATTTATATTTAGATAAAGTTTTTTATCGCAAAAAAGACCATGTTATCAATGGCTCAGCCATTTCGATGCTGGATGGTTTTTGCAATTTGGTATCTTACGGCATTCCGGTAGAAAAGGTTATTCACATGGCCAGCACCAACCCGGCCAGAATCATGAAAAAAGAAGATATCGGACTTTTGCTTCCGGGCAAAAAAGCCGATGTTATTGTGTTAGAAAAAGATTTAAGCCTAAAGTATACGATAATTGACGGCAAATTTATAAAGGAGAAATAAGATGAGACTAATTATCCAAGATGATTATAACGACTGTTCCGTTTGGGCCGCCAATTATGTAGCCTACCGGATAAAATCTTTTCGTCCGACAGCTAAGAAACCTTTTGTTTTGGGGCTATGCACAGGTTCAACTCCTTTGGGAATGTACGCCGAGTTAATAAAGATGTATAAGGCCGGCAAGCTTTCCTTTGAAAATGTCGTCACGTTTAATATGGACGAATATATTGGCCTTGGCCCTAAAGACAAACAGAGTTATCATAACTTTATGTATGAAAACTTCTTCAACCACATAAATATCCGCCAAGCCAACATCAATCTTCTAAACGGGCTTACCAAAGATTATGCAAAAGAATGCAAACGCTATGAGGATATGATAAACTCTTACGGAAAAATAAATTTATTTATCGGCGGCGTCGGTTCAGATGGTCATATAGCTTTTAACGAGCCCGGCTCTTCTTTAAGCTCCAGAACCAGGGTCAAGACCCTCACTTCAGAAACAATAGAAGCCAATTCTCGCTTTTTTGAAGGGAACATTTCCAAAGTCCCCACTACGGTGTTAACCGTAGGCATAGGCACCATTATGGATGCAGAGGAAGTTATGATACTAGCTTGCGGAGACAAAAAAGCCAGAGCGCTTCATCACGCGGTAGAAGGAAGCATCAATCATATGTGGCCGATAAGTGTCTTACAAATGCATCAACACGGCATCATTGTCTGCGATGAGCCTGCCACCAATGAGCTCAAGGCTGACACCGTACGCTATTTCAAAGACATAGAACGAAAACTTCGCCCAAACATAAAATAATTTTTTGACAAATAATAAGATTAGCATTAAATTATAAGAGTCCAACATTAAAGGAGACATATCCATGCTAAGATTAATAAAGGATTCCTACAAACTCTTTTTCAAAAACCTGCCGCTGATTATATTATTTGCCCTACCTCTGCTGGTTTTATCCATCTTGGATATTTATTTTGGTGGCTATACCCCTATCAACCGAGGGATAGTATATTTTTCTTATGCAGCATTATTGCTGATTCCTTTGGTCAGTGCAGGCACCGATATCTGTATTTACAGGCGTTTGTTCCACTTTAACATCATCAACCCTTTAAGCAGTCTCCGGGCCTTTATTTTATATTTATTGGCACAAATCATCATTGGACTAATTGGAACGGCTCCGATATTTTTGTTCCAATACATATTTCACACTTTTGGCCTACCGCCACTGATGAATTTGTTTTCATCTGTTGTTCTCAACTTATTTGTAGGCTTTATATTCATAGCGCGCTTCAACATTATCTTACCATTGATTATTCAAAACAAGATACCCTCCCTGCATGAATTTTTGAGCTATACCAAACGTCCGTTCAAGCAATGGTTAAGCGTGGCCACATTGATTTACCTGCCATATGTTATCTTGCACTACTTGAGCGTGCCATGTCCCTATACAAACATGATTGTCACAACGATATTTATGTTTGTATTTATCTGCTTTAACGTTGTCTTTGTAAATAATAATCGCCTAAGCCGAATTACTTACACGGAAGTTACAGAAGTATCCACAATCAAAAAGGCTTCTGCCCCGGAACCCAAACCTGCAAAAGAAAAGGCCGCTCAACAATTTTCTAAAGATCCGGAAAAGAAACCGGCAAAAAAAGCCAAAAAAGCACCACCTAAACCAAAGACGACACCTAAAAAGCTTAAGCCATCACTAGCTAAAGCTTAAAACTCAACCCCCGCTTTTTAATTAAAGCGGGGTTTTAATTTGTCCAAATCTTTTTATTTAGTGTTGACATTCTCCTAAAGACGTACTACCATAGAATATATTGGTTCGTTCGGAGGATGAGATGTTGAGAAAGCT
>CALXVX010000088.1 GCA_944392215.1 uncultured Alphaproteobacteria bacterium
ATGCTGATTATGTTGTTAAAACAAAAGTTTTGAGAGCAAAGGTTGACCCGCTCAACTCTCAGACAAACCGCTTGCAGATGGTGGTTTCCATAGAGCTCATCAATACGGCTGATGCATCTTCCATTCAAGAGCATCAAAATCGGTTTATCCTTTTTGAATCTTCTGAAAATGAGCAAACCGTGGCCGCATCTTTGCTTAAAAAACTTTTGCGCAAGGCCGGACAGCAAATTGCGCCAAAAGTCAAGCCTAAAGTCAATGTTCAGGCAACAAACTCTATCATTACACCGCCTAAAAATTAGGCTTCTTCCTCATCTTCAATCCAGCTCTCGTGTTGCTTGATGTTGCGGACAATCACGCTTAGATTATAAAGCCTTTCTTTGCCGGTGGAGCGCCAATAAGCCTCTATCTTGTTTTCTATGTTGGACTGCATCTTGAGGCAGGAAATATCATCAAAATTTACATAAAGTACGATTTCCAACTCGGCGAAATCTCTGTCGTCATATAAATTATATTCGTAAGCGCAAAGGTAATCTGCCGAATGCTCAAGAACCAATTTTTGGATATCTTTGAACTGGGCTTGACAATTGGCTTCCTCATAAAGGGCGGCAAACTCGAACAAAAGCTCATCACCCTCTGAGGCTTCCGGGAAAGCCTCAAGCCTTTTTAGCAAGCTGATGTTGCCGGTCATAACCGCGAATTTTGCCAAAACCGAATAAAAATCCTCAATATTTTCTCTTAAATGCTCAAATCTTGGCTTGAGCAAAATGGTGGCCATATCTATTAACCCAAGGCTCAGGAGGTTTTCGGTATAAACAAGCTCAAAAAACGGCGGCAAAGCTCCGCCAATTTCCCATATCTTATAGGACAGCTCTTTGGCCTTGCTCCGATTTCCCTGCATAATACAAGCAAACATCAGGCTTATCAGCCCGCAAATGTTGGCGGGGTGTTTTTGCAACTCAGCCATAATTTTTTGTTCAACAGCCTTAATTTCTGCCGTGCGGCTAAATGGCAGCGCAAACAATTCATAAAGTAAATCTTCAAAAACTTGGGGCTCTGGCGCCATAGTGTTTTCCATTTTTATCTCCCTTGATTTTTTCTTTCCAACATAAATGTTACGGGGCCGTCGTTTATGAGGGATACCTGCATATCGGCCTGGAATATGCCTCTTTTAACTTTTACGCCTTGTTTTTCCACTCTCTCACAAAACAACTCGTATAGTTTATTGGCCTCTTCCGGTTTGGCGGCGGTTTCAAATCCGGGGCGGTTGCCGCGGCTGGTGTCGCCGGCCAAGGTAAACTGAGAGACTATCAAGACCTCGCCTTTTATATCTTTGACCGACAAATTCATTTTGCCGGCGGAATCTTCAAAAATCCTTAAATCTGCCGCCTTGCGCGCCAAATATTCTCCCTCACTTGAGGTATCTCCTTTCTCCACGCCCAGCAATATCAGCAACCCTTGGCCAATGGATGAAACTTCTTTTTCTTCAACCGTGACAGATGCGTTTTTTACTCTTTGCAACAATGCTTTCATATTTTTCCCCGTTTTTAATAAAAAACATATGATAAGGCTATGGCCGCTACAATCCCCGCCAAATCCGACAACAGCGCGCAGGGAAGTGCCGCTCCGACTTTGGAGATATTGACTGCACCGAAATACACCGCCAAAACATAAAATGTTGTCTCGGTTGAGCCCTGAACAACCGAAGCCACAAAACCTTGAAAGCTATCAGCTCCATAGGTTTGGAGTGTTTCTATCATCATTGCGCGGGCGCCACTGCCGGAAAGAGGTTTCATAATTGCCGTGGGTAGAGCGGCAACAAAATCGGTATCAAAACCCAGCGCCCTAAAAACATATTCAAACCCGGCAACAATCCAATCCAGTCCGCCGGAAGCCCTGAAAACCGCAATGCCAACCAACATGGCCACCAAATAGGGAATGATTGTTACCGCAATTGAAAATCCCTCTTTGGCGCCTTCTATAAATGTATCATAAACATTTATTTTCCGAACCAGCCCGCTTAAGATAAAGCCAGCTACCACCGCAAACAATATAAAATTGCCCATGGCAGCCGTAGCCGTTAACCTGCTTTCTGCAGGAAGAGAGGCAAAATACCATCCGAGCCCACCGATTAAGAGAGCAAAACCCAGCATATACCCCAGAACAACTTTGTTGAATATATTTAACTTTTGCACCCAAGCCACACTCAAAAAACCCGTCAATGTCGAAACTGAAGTGGCCAATAAAATCGGGATAAACACCGCTGCCGGATTGGCAGAGCCCAACTCTGCCCGATACATCAGGATTGTGATGGGAATGATTGTTACTGCCGAGGCATTAATAACCATAAACAAAATTTGCGCATTAGAAGCTCTGTCTTTGTGCGGGTTTAGCTCCTGGAGCTGCTCCATGGCTTTTAATCCCATAGGGGTGGCGGCATTATCCAGCCCCAGCATATTGGCGGCGATATTCATCACCATTGACCCAAGTGCCGGGCTCTCGGCCGGAACTTCGGGCATAATCTTTCTAAATAACGGGCGCAGCAGACGAGCCAAAAACTCCGTAATCCCCGCAGCCTGAGCTATTTTTAACAGTCCTAGCCACAGGCACAAAATGCCGGTCAAATTCAAGCTGATGGAAAAAGCTGTTTTGGCTGAGGCAAAAGTTGCTCCCACCAGCCTATTCCATACATCCAAATCTCCGCCCAAAAGGCTCTGGCTTGCCGCAAAAACAAACGCCAAGATAAAAAATCCGGCCCAGATAAGGTTTAGCATATTTCTTCTCCTTTTCTCACTCTAGGCCAAAAAGATAAAAATATAATTAAGCCTTTTTTATTCGGTGGCGCAAATAAAATGTATAAACCAGCAAAGCGGCCAAAATTATCAGCGAGGAGCAAAAGAACATCTTTGAGTAGCCAACCAGTTCCGCCAAAGCACCCAAAGTCAAGGCTCCCAAGCCGTTGCCCAAGTCTATGCCGCTGTAGAAAGTGGCATTGGCGGCGCCTAAGCGGGTTGGTTTGACACCTTTGACAACCATGGTCTGCAATGTCATCTGCGCGGCACCAAAACCAAGACCAAAAACAGCGGCTGCCACCAAAAGCATTTCTAAACTCCGGGCCTGCGATATCAGCAATAAAGATATCATCAGTGCAAAAAAGCCTGGTATCAGAACAACACTATAACCGCGACGATCAACCACTTTGCCGATGATAAGACGGCTGAAAAAGATGGCGGCGGCATAGCATGTGAAAAACCAACCGATATCTTCTATTTGCTCAGAGACGGCATATAGGGGCAAAAAGCTTGCTATGCCGCTGAATGTGACAGAAATGCAAAAAACTAAAAATGTCGGCCCAAATGCCGAATGTTCATAGAGCCCTTCTTGAATGGAAACTGCTTTGGGCTTGTATGCCTTGTATTTGATGACCAGCGCCAGCAAAATACTTGTAATCACCAAAACTCCGGCAAACTTGAAAGTATCTGAAAACCCATATAAATGCGCAATATACAGCCCTGCCGCCGGAGCTATCGCCATTGATAAGCTGTTGGAGAGAGCAAAGTACCCTATCCCCTCGCCCAGGCGTTCTTTGGGCAGCAAATCTGCCGCAATGGTGGCGTTTGAGGTGCCGGCAATGCCCCAGCCAATACCGTGGACAAGCCTAATTGCCGCAATCAGCGCCAAAACTCGCACCAAAGAATAGGAGAAAGCACCAATGCACAAAACCACCAGCCCAAGCAGGAATACTTTGCGGCGGCCAAACTTGTCCAGTGCAAAACCGGCAAACGGCCTGCTTATCAGCGAGGTGACCGTAAACACGCCCATAATCAGCCCCACAACCGAATCACTACCGCCAAGCTCATGAATATAAAGCGGCAGAGTGGGAAATATCATCTGAAAGCTGAAAAATATAAAAAAATTTATCAGCATAACCGAGATAAAACTATGGGTAAAAATCGGCCGCTCTTTCATCTTTCCTCCTATATAAATTGGCTTTTGTCCTATTTATATAGTCGTTTTACGCCGGTTTTTAAGGCGGGTCAACTTGTCACTTACCACGGCCGTGTCGCGGCCTGTTTTGGCTAAGCGGTCATACATGCGCTCTATCTCCTTTTCCAGGTAGGCTTGCTCAATCTCATTGCTTAAGACCGTTTTTTCTTCCTCGGTTCCGCTTCTATTGATTGCTTCCATTTGCTCAATAATATCTTCTACATGAATACTGCTGTCTGTTTTCTTTTTAATAAAATACGGCAGTTCATAAGCCAGCTGGCGAGCATGCGCGTAGGCCTCTTTGCTGTCTGCACAGTCTTGATAGCGCAGTTTGAGCAAGCGGAATGCTATTTCTAAATCCTCGCTGTTGTCCACCACAATAAAGGGAACCGGATCTGCAAATCCGGTGGCGGCAATAGACTTCAAATATTCCAAAATATGATAGAAAAAGCCATCTATGTTGTAAATAATAAAAGGCTTGGTCTTCAAAAAACCATCTTGCATGGCCACGCAGTCATAAGCCAGTTCGTCTAAGGTGCCAACTCCGCCGGGAGCAAAAACAACAATATCAGCCTCCAAAAGCCTAATTTTGCGATTTTCCAGTGTATCTTCCAACACGACCTCGCTGATTTGTTGCAACAGCTCATCTTTTTCATACAAATCATAATACTCTTTGGTGGTCACCCCCACAATCGGTGCCACATCACTATAGTACTTTTCCTTTCTTTCCCGCCAGTTATCTATTACCCCGCGGGCGACTGCTCCCATTACTCCTGAGTTTGAAAATCCATAGTCTAGCCGAAAACCCATCTTGGCAATTTTTTCTCCGAGCTTGTAGCATTCTTCAACGTATGCCGACTCACTCCCATCACGGTGGCCGCCTGAAACACAAACCCTCATGTTCTTGGGTGCGATGACACAGTCTTTGTTTTCCATATCTATATCTCCTCAATATCGCCAAGAGCTTGTTTGGCGTAGAAATCTGCGGCAAACTCTTCTAATTTGCCCTCTTCTATCGCCGTCCTTAGCCCCTGCATCAGCCGTTGGTAGTAGCGGATGTTGTGCCAGGTCAAGAGCATCACCGCCAAAACCTCATTGCATTTCTGAAGGTGATGGATATATGCTCTGGAATAGTTTTTGCAAAGAGGACAATCACACTCAGCCTCCAAGGGGCGCGGATCTTCTCGGTGGCGGGCGTTGCGAATGTTTATCGTGCCTCTGGCCGTGAAGGCCTGGCTGGTGCGCCCGGAGCGGGTCGGCATCACGCAGTCAAACATATCTACTCCGCGCAAAACCGCGCCGACAATATCATCCGGGCGGCCTACCCCCATCAGATATCTCGGTTTGTCATCAGGCAGCATCCCCGGGGCATAGTCCAAAACCTTAAACATGGTTTCTTGCCCCTCACCCACGGCCAAACCGCCAATGGCATAGCCGTCAAAGCCTATCTCGCACAGTTTCTCGGCTGAAAAAGCCCGCAAATCTTCATAGTCTCCGCCTTGCTGAATACCAAAAATACCGTAGCCTTCCCTATCAGTAAAAGCCTCTTTGCTCCTTTGGGCCCAGCGCATGGACATCTCTACAGATTTCTTAACCTTGTCATAAGGCGCCGGCAGTTTGACGCACTCATCCATGCACATGGTGATGTTTGAATCCAATTTGTGCTGTATCTTGATTGATTCCTCCGGCGAGAGAAAAAACTTTTTACCATCAACATGGGAAGAAAAATGCACGCCCTCCTCACTTAGTTTGCGCAAGCCTGATAAGCTCATAACCTGAAAACCGCCTGAATCGGTTAGAATCGGTTTATTCCAATTCATAAACTTGTGCAAGCCGCCCATTTTCTCCACCAAATCAGCCCCCGGGCGAAGCATGAGGTGGTACGTATTGCCCAGCAGAATCTCCGCTCCCGTGGCAGCAACGGATTCCGGCATCATCGCTTTGACTGTGGCGCAAGTGCCAACCGGCATAAATGCCGGCGTGTTTACTATACCGTGTTTGGTGTGCAGACGGCCGCGGCGGGCTTTGCCTTGGCGGGCCAAAATCTCAAATTTCAACGACATCCTTTTCTTCCTTTCTTTCTTGATTTTGGATAATGCCCTATTTTTTACAAAATTGCAACCCTGGTCAGCGACCAGCGGCATGACTTAGCTGTTATCCGCAAGACTAAAAAGCCGCTCCTCACAAAGCGGCTTTTTACGGCTTGCTGGCGCAAGTGCCTTAGCCAAACAATTTCTGCCCTCTTACAAATAAAGTGACCGAAGCGACTTAGTTTTGCTCTTATCAACGCTCCTAGTTATCCGCAGATTTGACATCGGGGAGAAAAGTTGTTATAAATTGATAAGATGTTGTAACTTATACATCTTAGCAGTCTGTTTAAGCAAACAGGCTGTTTTTTGTTTTAACCGCCCGCCTATTTGGCGGGCTTTTTTATAAGGAAAAAGCATATGTTTGATTTTCTTAATAATCCTTGGGAGACTGACGAACAAAAACGTCAAAAACTGAACAACTCTCAAACACAAACACCTTTTAACGGACAACAAACCCAAATGACACCAAGACAAATGGTGGAACAGGCTTGGGACCAAAGTGTTGCCAAACAAGAAGCTAAAGAACAAGCTTATAAGCCGATGGAAAGCATGTCTACTCACGATGCCGTCAAGTATGCTTGGGATAAAAGCCTCGCTGAACAAGAAGCTAAAAAAAACTTAAATAAAATGCCATTTTTACGAGCTGACAAAAGAAATTCTATAGGCGACATGTGTGAAAGTTATATTCAAAATACCTCTAACATTAAATGGAATAACTCTCCTTTAGAACAAACTTTAGGTGCTATAAAGGACTATTGTCATAACTATATTGATATGCGGAATGCAAATTTACAAAGCTCTCCCCAAGAACAGAAAATAGGAAAGTCAACAGACAATTATTATCATTGCAAAGCAAACTATGAAGCGGCAAAAAGAGGTCCCGTTGGCAGTGCTACGGCAGCAACACTTGGATATGGGCGTGAAATTGCTGATGCAGCACATAATTATTTGGGAAAAGGGCTCACGTGGAATGATACAAAAAAAGATTTTCAAAACGACTTAAAAGTTAATCGTGTGGGCAGACAGCGGGCTGCTCAAAATATCTACAATTCAGCACAAGAAGCATGCGCTCAGTTTAAACCAAACAAACTTAATGAGGAAGATGAATATCAAAAATGGTATCGATAGGAATTTATCTTGCCAAGATTAAATAACTAAAATATCATTACAAAAACATTGGAAGGGAAAAATGAGCGGCTTCTGGAATGAAATAGGAATAATCCCCTTTATAATTATAAACGGGGCTTTGTTTGTTATCTACTCCTATCTGCTTAGGCGGCATTTGGCTTCTTCGCAAAAAATCTATATCTATGATTTTTGTGTCGGTGCCGCCGCCATTTTTCCTGTGATGTTTTCCTCTTTGCCAGTAGTTATTGGCTCTTGCTTTTTGGTGGTATTGTTGTTTGGCCTTTTATGCCTGAGTTTTCCTCAAATATCTCCTTGGTGGAAGTTTTTAAGCAGGCTGAATAAAATAACCTTATTTTGCCTATTGTTATTTTTCGTTTTCTGCTTATTCATGGAAAATGTTGGGATTGAAAAAATATTGTTGTTATTCGGGCTTTTTTATTTTGGGATTTTTTTCATCATCTTTATGGGGTGTCTTAGACGACAAAACATAGATTACGCCCAAAGGCACTGGAGCTTTTTTGTCGGGCAAATTTATTTTAATATATATTATATTTTTGTTGTTCTGATTGCCCTAGCTATATCCGTAATTTTTATCAGCTCTTTGTTTCTGATGTTGACTGACCCTCAAAAAATTTCCGAAGAAAGATGCTTGGACATTGGTTATTGTCCGCAAGGAACTGTTCTTGACAATTGCTTCGATGATGGCAAAAACTGTGTCATAGATGAGCAAAATTGTATAAAACTGCAGGGAAACTGGCTGGCAGATTTTAATGTTTGTAAACTTCCTAAATAACTCTGCCAGGCTGGTCAGCGCTGCCGAAGCCGGCAGGGGCGTTACTTAGCTGTTATTCGCTCAACTCACAAAGTTCGTTTCGCTAGCGCACGTGCCCAGACGACGGCCTGGAGCGGTGCGGACGCGCACTCCGATAACTCCGCTGTAACCCGCCGGTCAAGCGACCGGAGGC
Source organism: uncultured Alphaproteobacteria bacterium (assembly GCA_944392215.1). Classification (GTDB taxonomy): domain Bacteria; phylum Pseudomonadota; class Alphaproteobacteria; order RF32; family CAG-239; genus CAZU01. The sequence goes on from CALXVX010000088.1 coordinate 8,168, forward strand.
TTAATCAAGCTGTAACCCGCCAGGCAACGGCCTGGAGCGATTACCAAGCTGTTACCCGCGCGGCTCCCTTTGGTCGGCGCGCTAATCGGCAGTGCCTTAGCCAAACAATTTCTGCCCTCTTGCATAAATTAATTGCATTTTAATTTTTCTGCTCTAATATCATTTCCGCAGACGTGAGTTGTGTCTGTGGTGCCTTCAAAACACCAAACAAACATCTCCCTTGGGGAGTGCGTGAAATAAGCCGTTTCGGCGGACGAATAAGCGTGGCTGTGTTTGTGCAGTTTTGAAGCTCCCCGCCTTAATTTATTTTAAGGCGGTTTTGTTTTAACAAAACCGGAGTGAGAAAAATGACTGAAACTCAAACTTTTTACAACGATAATCCTTCTAACACCGATCTCACTCATAAAAGACTGCGCTACTTGATTTGCCAACTTTATTACTTAGAAGGACAATGGGAAAATTTGCCGCCCAAAACTCAGCACAAACTCTGGCGCGCCCTTCAAACCAAAACTCTGCAAAGCATCTTGAGCGATATGCCTGATTTTTCTCATCCTTTCATCTTGCCATAATCCCTTTTAAATACAAAAAAACAGAGGAAAAAACAAACTGTCTTTCCTCTGTTTTGCGGTTTCCGCTAGGGCTTTTCTGCCCCGCATTTGGGGCAGTAGTGATAACCGTAGCCGCTCTGGACACGTCGGACCCACTCGTGTGAGCAGGTTGCCTGTGTCACCTCTCTCAGCTGAGAGAGAGCTTTTAATTTGCGTACGCTCTCTTCAACTGCCGCTTGGGCGGTTGTTTCTTTTACCTCAGTGGCTTTGCCTCCGAAGTAGCGCTCGATATCTCTCGAGCCACATGCTCCGAAGTTACATTTGTTGCACACGGCGCTGCACCGTGTCGGGGTTATCCCGTTGCAATAAATGCTGGTTGAACCGCATTTAGGACACCTTAGCTGTGTCATATTTTTTACCTCCGCACCAATTTATTTGGGCTGGTTTGGAGGATTTATTTTTACCCATTTTTACTCGGCTGAGTTTCTTGACAGGTATCAGCCAACTAACCTGTTTTGTAAAAAAGGGGGAGCCGAAGCTCCCTCCTTTCTGATGATTTCGGCTAAGCAAAAAAGTCCGTGACGAACTTCTCTACCTCGTTCTGGTCGGCATAGCCGCCCCAGAAGCCTGATGTCGGCAGATTACCACCAACCCAACCACCGAAGTGGCTAAAGATGGGGTAACCCTCGGCCGTCTTGGTGCCGGTATCTTCACCCCGAAGAAGCAGACACAACTCTCCGTTTCCGAAGAAGTTGCTCTCTCCATCTTCCGACAGGATCAGTAGACGCTGTTCCTTGTCAGGGTTGAAGAGGCGGTCGCAGACAGGCGCCGTTTTGGAATGCGCCATCTTGACGATGGTCACTCCATTGACAACCTTGGCTGCGGCGATGGCACGCTCGGCCTCGGCCTCCTGCTCGGTGGTGATCCCCTGTGCAGCGCGATCTGCCAGACGTACGGCTGCGATCTCCTCGGGCGTAGCTCCAAGAGCCATCATTCCCGGAATGTATCCACTGTCGTTCGCAGCGATGAGCTGCTGCTCACGGGTAGGCTCCAGCCCCAACAGGTCAAGAACCTGCAGAACGCTGGCGGGCTTGCCTGCGTTCTCATTGTGGTGGTCCACAATGATTGCGTTTTCAGGAAGCTCCATATCAAGCGCAAGCTCGATAAGGACCGGCGTTTTGCCTTCAGAAACTGCCGTAGCAATCTCTTCTGCATACGCCGACGCGGAAGCACCCCAGCGGAGCTGCTTGTCAACAACCTCAATACCTGCCTCACGGCAAATTGAGGCTATCGCCAACATCTCAGCGTCATATCCACCGAGAAGAATCACCATGTTGTTGCTATTTACATTATTTGCCATAATCCTTAATGATTATGCTTTCAAAAACTTTGGGCGGATAGCTTCTCTTGTCTTTCATTCAGGGATTGATTTAGTTTTAAGTCATAACCTACTAAACTTCAGTCATGGGGCGGATTTGCAACATTGCCCTAATAAATCAATTTGAATTGCCAACAAGATATTTTTTCTGCTTACTTATCTCTGAAAGGTGTTTCCGGGGCCTTGAAATGAGTGCTTATTTGCTCAAGACAAAACCTCTGAAGCGGTGAATAAATTAAAAAATCCCCAACGATCAGGTTCAAACCAAAATGTATGAACAAAATCGATAAGCCTTGGGGAGGCCAATACCGCCGAAGCAGTGCCTAGTAGCAGCCCCAAGGGGGAATATATTTAACTATTCTTATTTCAAATCAATAAGCCTTATTATGGCAAATTTATTCGTATAAAAATAGTCTTAATAACTTCGCTACATTTTCAATATACCACATTTTTCCGAGTCGCACAATAGGGTATCGCAAATTTTAGACGAAATAGCCAGAATCTCGTGTGGCTAAATCATTTTTTCCTTATTTTTTGCTGGACAGGGGAAAGCTTGTGTGATAATCCTTGTCGCTCATTTGTTATAAATTGCAGTTATTATGAACAAAAAAACTTTTGCGCTTATTGTTGTGGCGCTCGGGATGACTTCGATTTTTTCCGGCTGTTTCTCCCGAAAAAATGCTTCTCCCTTGTCTGACGCTTGTGTGTTACCCAAGGCGGGAAACGAGTTCCTTATTGATGCTGAGGAATTGTCTCAAAGCGGTAATTTTGTTAGAGTCAAGCTTTCTTTCGGCCTACCTAAGGTGGAGGAAAGAATCCTTAAACTCTCAACCCTGCCTCTGATGTTTAACCAAGATGCTTTCGGCAAGCTTAAGCTTAAACTTAAGAATGGTGACACTCTTTGGTTTGATGATAACGGCAACTGCTGGCTCGGTGTCAATCTCGGAGATACACTCCAATACGGTGGAAAGTCCGTGGTGAGAGCTCTGCGCTTTAAAAGTGATATCTTTTGGCGCGATGAGCCTTATCTTGAATTATTGTAAAATTAAAGGCTGCCCCTTGCGGACAGCTTATTTTTTATTCTTCGCTTGTTTCCTCTTGCTCATCTTCTCCTTGCGGATTGATGTCTACCGCATAGCCGGTGGCTCTGACCGTGCGGATATAGTCCGGACCAAACTCGTTTAATGATTTGCGCAATCTTCTGATATGCACATCTACCGTCCGAGATTCCACATAAATATTATCTCCCCAAACATTTTTGAGCAGAAACTCGCGGGAGAAAACCTTGCCCGGTGTTTCCATCAGCATTTTCAAAAGCCTAAACTCGGTCGGCCCCAAATGAATATAGTTCTCGCCTCTGAATACTTTTTTCTCCACTAAGTCCATGCGGATATCCTCAAACATAAGCTCTTTTTTGGTTTCTGGCTCCGGCGCCCGGCGCAACTGCGCCTTGACCCTTGCCAAAAGCTCCGGCACCGAAAATGGTTTGGTGACATAGTCATCCGCGCCTGCCGTCAGGCCTTTAATCTTATCTTCCTCCTCACCTTTGGCCGTGAGCATAATCACCGGAATCCCTTTAATATCTGGCTTGGAGCGTATCAGCTTGCAAATCTCCACCCCGGACATCTCGGGCAACATCCAATCAAGCAATATGACCGAGGGGCGTTCTTTTTCTATCTCTGCCAAGGCTTTTGAGCCGCGACTTTTCACCAAAACCTTGTAGCCCTCTTTTTCCAGATTATAACGCAGCATCAGGGCCAGTGCCTCTTCATCTTCTATAACCATTACCAAATGTTGCATTCTTCCTCCTTTAGGCCTTGCGCAAAGCCTCTATATTTTGCTTATATTTTCCGCCATCAAAAACCGCCGTGCCGGCAACCACAACATCTGCTCCGGCGGATATGACCTTTGCGGCATTGGCTTTGTTGATGCCGCCATCAACCTCTATCTCTATAGCTCTTTGACCTATCATCTTCTTGACTTGGGTAATTTTTTCCAACTGGCTGTCTATGAACTTTTGGCCGCCAAAGCCCGGATTAACGCTCATTACCAAAATCAAATCTGTCTTGTCTAGCACATATTCCAAAACCTCCGGTGAGGTTGCCGGATTGAGCGAAACCCCCGCTTTGCACCCATATTTGCGAATCTCGCTCAAGGCTCTGTCCAAATGGCGGCAGGCCTCGGCATGAACAGTGATGATATCTGCTCCGCTCTTGGCAAACCATTCTATCTTCTTTTCCGGCTCAACAATCATCAAATGGACGTCAAAAATCAGCTTGCTATGCGGACGCATGGCCTTTATAAGCCCGGGGCCAAATGTGAGGTTTGGCACAAAACAGCCGTCCATAACATCAAAATGCAACCAATCGGCGCCGGCTTTTTCCAGTGCCGACACCTCTTTTTGCATATTGGCAAAATCTGCCGACAACAGGCTTGGAGATATCTTTACCATATTTTGCTCCCATATCTTTGCTATGGTCTTATCTTAATCAAATATACTTAAAACTAAGTAAAAAAAAGCTCTCTTGCCTTTTGGATAGCTTGTTTTTTGATATTTGATGTTTATTTCTCCCTTGAAACCGTTTTTTTAACCCCAAAGGAGATTTATTATGGCTGAAATGGCTCAAAAAATCATTAAACTCAACAAAGATGAACTCATTAAAGAACTCAATGTGGCTTATGCTGAAGAATGGCTTGCTTATTATCAGTATTGGCTGGGAGCTCAGCTCATGGTCGGCCCGATGCGCTCTGCTATCAGTGAAGAATTTATGGAGCACGCCAACGAGGAGCTCAAACACGCCAAATGGCTTGCTGACCGCATTGTCCAACTCGGCGGAACTCCCGTTCTTGACCCAAGTGATTGGAAAAGTGTGGCTCAGTGCAAATATGAAGCCCCGGTCCACCCATACGTCTTGAACCTGATTGAGCAAAATGTGGTCGGAGAGCGCTGCGCCATTGCCCGCTACCAGAAAATTTGTGACATGACTTTCGGCAAGGACTATGAAACCTTCAGAATGGCCGAGAAAATCCTAAAAGAAGAAATTAAGCACGAGCAAGAAATCGGTGATTTTGGCGAAGATATCCGTGCCGGCATAAAATATGGCGACAAACTTCAATAAAATCTAACCCATTGTTTTAAAGTAATAAAACCGTTTGAATAGCTCTCAGGCGGTTTTATTTATTGACATATTTGTCTAAATATTCCACAATAGCCTTAAAATTAGATTCGCAGATTCGCTAATATATGAAGAGTTTTATCTTGCGAATTATGCTTTCATAAAGCAAACCATAATCATACTCCAAATAATCGTCGGTTTGCCTTATTGCATAAGATTGCAGATAAGCGAAAGGCCTGAAAGATGAAAATCTTTCAGGCCTTTTTGCTTGAAGCTTCTTCTCTTACCTTTTCGAATTGACCCTTTTATAGAATTTAAGGGTTATCGGAAACCCGTTTACAATCATGCCAGTTCCATCAGGTTTAGGAACCGCGCCGATATCGAGAAATACATGAAATGTGTATTTCTCCGCATAGTCTGTGCTATCATAACTCCAGCATACAAGCGAAGAGCCGTCCTCTTGGGGCGTTATACTAACCTCTCGTTCTTGATCAGTAATCTGAGAGGGAACTGTGTAGCACAGAGGGCACCTTACATTTTTGGGAATCCGAATCGTTTCTTTGTACGAAATCTGCGTTTTGGGTTTTGGGAAACTCATAAATTTTAGTTTTTTAGTTAAACAATATGATTACCCATATAAGAATACTTTTTCTACATAAATATAGGCAACCAATAATTTTTTATTTTGTCTATATTCGTACTATGTCCAAATCTAAATTGCAATCATTATTTTAGAGAATTTATGATTTTTATGGCTGTTTTTAGTCCATCTGCCGCGGCTGAAACTATTCCGCCGGCGTAGCCTGCTCCCTCCCCGCAGGGATAGAGCCCCAGAATCGGGCTTTGGTGGTTGTCATCTCGCATAAACCTAACAGGCGATGAGCTCCTGGTCTCAACTCCGGTCATGACGGCACCTTTGTGAGCAAAGCCTTTGAGTTTTTTATCCATTTCTGGAATTGCCAGTTTGAGAGTATCTATCACAAAATCAGGCAAAATGCCGCTAATGCTACGCAGCACAACCCCGCAGGAATAGCTCGGCTCCACATCTTGCAGAGCCTTGGACGGGCGGTGTGCCAAAAAATCTCCCACCAATTGCGCCGGGGCCGCATAGGTGCCGCCACCCTCAATAAAAGCCCGCCGCTCTATTGTGCGTTGCCAATACATGCCCCGAAGCGGGTGTTTGCCCTCAAAATCATCAGGCGTGACGCCTACCAGCAAAGCTGAATTGGCGTTTTTCTTATCTCTTGCATAGTAGCTCATGCCATTGGTGACCAAGTGCCCTGCCTCTGAGGCGGCCGCCACCACCTCGCCGCCCGGACACATGCAAAAACTATAAGCCGAACGCCCATTTGGCAAATGAACCGCTAATTTATAGTCTGCCGCGCCTAATCGCTCATCTCCGGCATGAGAATGATATATCGCCTTGTCTATCAAGCTTTGCGGATGCTCTATCCTCACCCCAACCGAAAAGGCTTTGGCCTCCAACGGAATCTTGTGCAAATACAACATCTCAAACGTATCTCTGGCGCTATGGCCTATTGCCAAAACCAATATCTTGACTGGCTCTTCATAGGTATCACCTTTTTCATCCCTAATCCTCACTGCCGTCACTTGCCCGTCTTTGCTGATGATTACATCTTCCAGCCTGTTGTTAAATCTATATTCTCCGCCTAAAGCCTCTATCTTTTCTCTCATGTTGCGGACAATATGTGCCAGCTTATCCGTGCCTAAGTGCGGTTTGGCCAAATACAAAATATCTTCCGGCGCTCCGGCAGAAACAAATTCTTTGAAAACCTCTGCGGTGTAGATATCTTTCTTGATCCCGGTCATTAGCTTACCGTCTGAAAAAGTGCCGGCTCCACCCTCGCCAAACTGGACATTGCTCTCGGGGTTTAATTTTCTGTTCTCCCAAAATATGTTAACGTCTTTTTGGCGTTTGGAAATTTCTGAACCGCGCTCAAGAACTATCGGCTTTAGCCCCGCTTTGGCCAAGGCTAGCGCCGCAAACATTCCGGCCGGACCACTGCCGACAACTATCGGCGATAAATCTTGCGCACGTTTTTTCTTTATCTTTAACGGTTCTTCGGGAATAATTTTTTCCGCGCACAGCCTTTTTTCGCTCAAAAATCTTTCTTCCTCAGCCGATTCAATATCTACCGTATATACAAAATAAACCTTATCTCGGCTGCGGGCATCTGTTGCGCGTTTGACAATCTTGAAACTTTTAAAAGGCTTGCGTGCCTGCAGCTCTTGAGCCACAAGCTCCAGCAAGGTATCTATCTCCACATCTATGTCAAACTTTAGATTGCTTATGCGCAACATCCTCTTTCTCCTTATTTTTCCTTCTTATAACAAAAAAGGCGATGATTGTCATCGCCTTTTTCAACTCTTTTAGGGAAAATTCCTAGATTTCTCCCGCTGCGTAGCGTTTTGCCATATCCGACATCAACATCGGCTTAATTTTATCGGCGTGGCCGGCTGCACCAAATGCAATGTAGCGCGCTTCGCAAACTTTTTGCATTTCCTCAATGGCCGGTTTTAAGTATTTGCGGGGGTCAAACTCTTTCGGGTTTTCGGCAAAGAGTCTGCGAATCGCACCGGTAATGGCCATGCGGCAGTCGGTATCAACGTTTACTTTGCGAACACCGGATTTGATACCGCGGACAATTTCTTCTACCGGAACACCATAGGTTTGCGGAATGGCTCCGCCATAAGCGTTAATCAGATCTTGCAACTCTTGCGGAACAGAAGATGAACCATGCATAACCATGTGAGTGTTGGGAAGTTTTTTATGAATCTTCTCAATAACATCAATGGCCAAAATCTCACCATCGGGCTTGCGGGTGAATTTGTATGCACCGTGAGAGGTTCCAACCGCAACGGCCAAAGCATCCAAATGAGTCTCGGCTACAAAACGAGCGGCCTCATCAGGGTCGGTGACCAGGCGTTTCTTATCAATAACACCTTCAGCGCCGTGGCCGTCTTCTTTATCGCCTTTGCCGGTTTCAAGAGAACCAATAACGCCAAGCTCGCCTTCTACAGAGGCACCAACGGCATGCGCACGGGCAACAACCTCTTTGGTGACGCGAACATTGTATTCAAAAGAAGACGGGGTTTTGCCGTCTGCTTCCAGAGAGCCATCCATCATTACGGAAGAATAGCCGTTTACAATGGCAGATTGACAAATGTCTACTGAAGAACCATGGTCTTGGTGCAAGCAAATCGGCAGCTCGGGGAACATCTCTATTCCGGCGGCAACCATGTGACGAATCATCGGGTCACCGGCAAATTTGCGGGCGCCGGTTGAGGTTTGCAAAATAACCGGGGCATTAACCTTTCTTGCAGCTTGCAAAACAGCAATAATCTGCTCCATATCATTAATGTTAAAAGCCGGAACGCCGTAATTGTTCTCAGCTGCATGGTCAAGAATCTGACGCATTGTGACTAAAGGCATTATTTTCTCCTTCAAATATTTTAACTTACTCACCGCAAATATATTACGGTGAGCTTTTTTTGCAAGCTATTTTTGATGATTGTGATACTTTATGACCATCAACAATATCGGAAAAGAAAAACACAAACACAGACTGTTGAACACCACCATCTGCACAGAACCCAAATATCCGCCGTATATCACCCAGCAAAGAACGCCCAAGTTATAAATAATGTAGGTGCCTAAAGAAAAACCTCTGACATCTTTGGTGCGAAAAGTCTTGATTGCCTGCGGCATAAAAGAAATTGCCATGCAGACACCGGCAAAATAGCCGATAAATTCAAATAGGTAATTCATAAATTTTTCCTTTCTTGTTTGCCAAACGTCTCAATGTCGCAAAAAAACTCTAAAATTTGGTAAAAACGTAAATTTAGCTTAAAAAGAGGTCTTGACTTTAAATACAATATTCGTATATATTTAGATATGTTTAACGTACATTTGGAGGAATTTATGGATAAAGATTTGAGCTTTGCAGAAGATTTGGAACTGAAATTAGACGGCAAACGCCCGATTAGGCGTGAAAACCCTAAAAAAGGACAAAGTCGGTGGTATTATGTTGACCCTCGTGGAAGGGATGAGGATTTCACACTCTTATCGCAGATGAAAACCATAGATGTGCCAAGCCCCAACACGCCTAATCCGGCTCTGCAACAGGTGATGTTTGAAGATGCTGAAAACAATCCTGATAAATATTATATTTGGCGCACCGTTGGCGATGACAAAGTCAGAGATTCTCATGCCGAGCGTGAAGGCTGTATTTTTAGTTGGGATGATGCTCCGGAAGGCGGGCATCCGGGAGAAGACTACAATTGCCGCTGTATTGCCGAACCCTACGTTCCCAGAAAAGACTCTTCTGAATCTGACGAACAATGGCGGCAACGCTTGCTTACAACGATGAAAGAATACTTACTCAAAGAAGAAAATTTAAAAAATCATATTTATTTAGACACCAAGGGATTTAAGACTGTTGGAGCCGGAAAAAATATTGATAAATGGGAAGATTTTAAGAAAATTAATTGGGAGGTTGACGGCAGACCGGCAACAGAAGAAGAAAAATTGGCAGGATTTGAGCGTTTTGAGGAATTAAAACAACAAAAATTCTTCGGACCAAATGTTACCGCTAGACTTTTTGAAGACAAAAGCAATCTCCGTATCAGCGAAAAAGAGGCAGAGCGTCTCTTGGAACAACATATTAAAAATGATTTGAATAAATTGGAAACATATGTTTCCGGATTTAGAAACTTTCCGTTTGAGCTACAACAAGTTTTGCTTGATATTCGCTACAATACAGGGAATGCCGACAGAAGAAATTGGCCAAATTTATATGAGGCTATTGATAAACGAGATATCCGCGGTATGGCCAACAATGTTAATCGAAAAGATGTTGGAGAGAGCAGAAATCAATGGGCAAAAGAGACTATTCTTTCAATTAAAAATTGGGGATATTAATCCTTTGGGATGAAGAACCATGCAATTCCGTTAATTTGCCCGTTGGTGTTGGCAGTATATTCTTTAACTGTCCATTTTGCATAGCTGCAGCGGTCTTTGCAGGGAAATATTTGATAGGTATAAATATACGTTACGTCTCTGTTGCTCAGCGGATTGAAAAACGTGCACTTGAGGGAGACTTTTTCCAAGGCGTTTTCTAACAGCTCACATTCCTCTATTTGCTCATATCCATCGTTGGAAATACGGACCCGGGTTGGAGAAAGTTGGGTTGTCCATGCCATTCGTGAAATTGGTTTCAACGTCTCGTTAAATAACGGATTTACAAATTCTTCCGATGAAAATATCCGGCAAGATGATACAAACACTACTAAAAACAACAATAACCTTCTCATGTGAAACAGACCTCCTTATAAGATAGACATCAGGATTTTTTTCATTATGACATTATCCTTTCTGACAAACTAATCCTTTGGGATGAAGAACCATGCAATTCCGTTAATTTGCCCGTTGGTGTTGGCAGTATATTCTTTAACTGTCCATTTTGCATAGCTGCAGCGGTCTTTGCAAGGGAATATTTGATAGGTATAAATATACGTTACGTCTCTGTTGCTCAGCGGATTGAAAAATGTGCACTTGAGGGAGACTTTTTCCCAGGCGTTTTCTAACAGCTCACACTTTTTTATTACCTCATATCCGGCGTTGGAAATACGAACCCGGGTCGGAGAAAGTTGAGTTGTCCATGCCATTCGTGAAATTGGTTTCAACGTCTCGTTAAATAACGGATTTACAAATTCTTCCGATGAAAATATCCGGCAAGATGATACAAATACTACTAAAAACAACAATAACCTTCTCATGCAAAACAGACCTCCTTATTAGATAGTTTGATTTTAATAATAGGCTTTAAAATTTGGCCGTTTAATTTGCAGTTAGTATCTTTTTCGTATAAATTAACATTCTTAAAACAGCATCTCGTACAAGGTTTTCGACTTCTGTCGAGCTCAGTCTATCCGCAACTGAACCACAGAATAAATGCTCATTCTCACTATAACAAGCATTGCTATAATTGTACATTGAGGCATTCCATTCATAAGCCGCAGAAATAAACTTCGAAAAAGCTTTTTTCATTTCTGTTTCTTTTTCCGCATAAAATAACTCAAATGCTTCGTTGGCAACTTTTTGATAGCATTTGACTAATTCATTATTAAGCTTTTGTATTTTTCTGTTGTCTTCTTTTTGCTCTGCCACAGCCAAATTCTGCTTTTGTGCCAGCAAACAGTTATCAACCGCCTTGCCCAACCTCTCAATATCTGAAAGTGATTTATTGGTATCAGCAAGAGAGGCTGACGTTGCAAAAAGTAAAAATAAGATAGACATCAGGATTTTTTTCATTATGACATTATCCTTTCTGACAAACTAATCTTCTGAAATAGAGAACCAAGTAATTCCGTTAACTTGCCCATCGGTGTTTGCCATATATTCTTTGACTTTCCATTGCGCATAGTTGCAGAAATAACCTTTGCAAGGGAATATTTGATAGGTATAAATATACGTTACGTCTCTGTTGCTCAGCGGATTGAAAAATGTGCACTTTAGAGAGACTTTTTCCCAGGCGTTTTCTAACAGCTCACACTTTTTTATTACCTCATATCCGGCGTTGGAAATACGAACCCGGGTCGGAGAAAGTTGGGTCGTCCAGCCAGTTCGTGAAGTTGGTTTCAACGTCTCGTTAAATAACGGATTTACAAATTCTTCCGATGAAAATATCCGGCAAGATGATACAAACACTACTAAAAACATCAATAACCTTCTCATGCGAAACAGACCTTTTCTGCTATTATGTATTTAATGTTTGCTCATCTTGCACTTTTGAGCTTACTTAAGGCTGTTTTTGACGGCGTCTACAACCTCTTCTACCGTGATGCCAAAGTACTTGTAGAGCTCTCCGGCCGGACCCGAGGCGCCAAAACCGTCCATGCCGATGATATCACCTTTCTCCCCGACATACCTTTCCCAGCCAAATTTGGAGGCTGCCTCAACCGCCACGCGCGGCGCATGCCCCAAAACCTCTTCCCGATAAGGCTCCGGCTGAGCATCAAACAACTCACAACACGGCATTGAAACCACCGTAACCTCAATCCCTTCTTCTGCCAATTTGGCTCTGGCCTCCATAGCCAGAGAAACTTCTGAGCCGGTGGCAATAATGGTAGCTTGCCGTTTTTTGGCATCACCGGCCAAAATATAGCCGCCCTTGGCCGTGAGGTTTTCTTGTGCGGATTTTCTCAGCAAGGGTATATTTTGCCTTGTCAGCGCCAAAATGCTCGGCTTATCCTCGGTGCTGATGGCCAGCTGCCAAGCCTCCGCCGTTTCCACAACATCGCACGGACGAAATGTCAGAATCCCGGGCATACAACGATATGAGGCCAAATGCTCTATCGGTTGATGCGTGGGGCCATCCTCCCCAACACCTATCGAATCGTGAGTTAATACATATATAACCCGAACCCCCATCAATGCCGCCAAGCGCATGGACGGGCGCATATAATCCGAAAATACAAAAAACGTGCCGCCAAACGGAATTAATCCGCCATGTAAGGCCAAGCCGTTCATAATCGCTGCCATGGCATGCTCTCGGATGCCATACATGATGTTGTTGCCGTTATAGTCCGCCGCAGTTACGGTTTTTGAAACCTTGGTCAGGGTCAAATTTGAGGCTGCCAAGTCTGCCGACCCGCCAACTAACTCCGGCAGGTTGGGCATAATTGCCTCCAAACACATTTGCGATGCCTTACGCGTGGCCACTTTGGTCTGCTCGGCAATGGCTTGTTCTTTTAACTTATTCAACTCCTTATCCCAGCCTTTGGGCAATTTGCCGGCTATGGCATCTAAAAAGTCTTTGCCTTTTATTTTGGCTCTTTTCTCCCAATCTTGATATGCCGCCAAAGAGCGTTTGCCTGCTTCTCTCCAATTTTTTAGCGTCTCAGAAGGAACCTCAAACGGTGCCGCTGTCCAGCCCAAAGCCTTGCGCATGGCGGCAAGCTCTTCTGCCCCCAAAGGTGAACCGTGGCATTTGGAGGTGCCGCATTTGTTAGGTGCGCCGAATCCTATTTTGGTCTTGCAGGCAATCAGTGTCGGTTTCTTGGATTTTTGCGCCTTCTTTATGGCTTTTTCTATCTCTTTATAGTTGTGCCCATCAATGCTTATGGTGTTCCAGCCAACTGCTTCAAAACGTTTTATCTGGTCCGTTGAATTGGCAGCGCTTACATGACCGTCAATGGTGATGTCATTATTATCCCAAAAGACTATAAGCTTGTTCAGCTTCAAATGTCCGGCCAAAGAAATGGCCTCTTCCGAAATACCTTCCATCAAACAGCCATCACCCGCTATCACATAAGTATAGTGATTGCAAACATCTTCTCCATATTTGGCGGCCAACATGCGCTCTGCCAAGGACATACCAACAGATGAGGTTATGCCTTGCCCTAAGGGGCCGGTGGTCATGTCTATTCCGGCCAAGTGCCCATATTCCGGGTGGCCGGCCGTTTTGGCGCCCAATTGGCGAAAGTTTTTGATATCCTCTATGTCTATATCCTTATACCCCAGCAAATACAGAACAGAATAAAGCAGCATGGAGCCATGGCCGGCTGAGAGAACAAAGCGGTCTCTGTCAAACCAGCGCGGAGCCTCCGGATTTAGCTTTATGAACTTGGTGAACAAAACCGTGGCGACATCAGCCATGCCAAGCGGCATTCCCGGATGCCCGGAGTTGGCTTTTTCTATTGCGTCTGCCGACAAAAAACGAATCGCATTTGCCATCAAACGTTCTTTTGCATGACTTAGTCTCAAACTCATATTTTTCTCCCTAAACTAAAACTTTTAACGGCGAACTGAGCAACTTCCGCACCCGGATGTTCTGGGTGCGGAGGTTGGCGCCTGAATTTGTGTCGTCGGTCCTTCTGAAAAATCGGCTTCTTCAACTTCTACGAAACCGCAAGGTGTTTCAACTATTCCGTCTTTTCGGCGGCCATGCTCCCGAGAGCGGGTGTCAAACGTGCGCTGATTATAATTTGCCTCTTCTGCCGAAACATCTAACCCCAGCAAAATCTCTATATCATCTTGATTTACCGGAATCTTTACTTTTACCGGGCGGCCACTGAAGGTGGTTTCTTTATCATCAACATCTATTTTGCCGCGGGCAAAATAGCTCCTCTTGCCCACAAACTCCGGCGGCCCTTGCTCAATATTAGTATAAAAACTGAAATCCACCGCAGTATCTGCGCTGTTCTGCAATCTGGTCAGCCTAAACTGCGGGGTGATAACCGCATAGCGGCGAGAGGTGCCATCTACCACATAGCAATAGCCCTCGTAGCCTGTCAGCTCCACCCGGAAATTATCTCTGTAATTGACTATTTGCGTGAGGTAGGCCTCGCCCCCCGGAATTTTAACATTGGGGCAACGAAAATCTTCTGCTTGGTAACTTGCCGTGCAGGAAGCAATCATCAATAATGCTGTCAGCCATACGTATCTTTTCATCTTGTCCTCAATCTTAAAACATCATTCCTTATTTGTAAACAACGCAACCAACTCGCTGTGGTCAGAATACACAAATTGGTCCACCATGGTAATGGAATCAAGCCCATAGCCTGCCTCTAACAACTTTTTTGCATCGTTTGCAAAAGTTGCCGGATTGCAGGATATGGCTATAATCTTCTTTGGCCTTACCTTGCATAACATCGCTACCTGAGCTGCGGCTCCAGCTCTTGGCGGATCAAAGACAACCACATCGGCCCCTTTTAACTCTTTTTCGTCTAATGGATATTTGAACAAGTTACGTGCCATAACCTCAACGTTACTGATTTGGTTGCGATTGAGCGAATCCTTAAAACCTTTCAACAGTTCCTCAGACGAATCCACTGCCGTAATTTTATTTTCTTTATTTTCCGCCAAGATATAGGAAAATGTTCCAACCCCGCAGAAAAGGTCGAAAATTTTACCTCGACTATCTCCTAAATATTTCTTCACTATTGATGTGAGAGCCTCCTCTCCTTCTTTAGATGGCTGCAAAAATGTGCCGGCCGGAATAAAGACATCAAACTTGCCAATTTTTATGTACGGTTTGGCTTTTTCTATTATCGGCTCGGCCGAATCTGATGCTCTACGACGGTGAGAGACTCTAATAATTTCATCTGCTGCGGAAATCTTCTCAAAAATTATCATCCGATGATTTAATTCCAACGGAGCATCGTATTCTAAAACAACGTCAACACCGTTTGCAGCCTCGCAGAGCCAGACATCACCGCCGACGATATATTGACTGATGATTTTTTTGCCTTTTTTCATCTGATAGGGCTCAGCACAAATTTCTTGTAAAAGCTCTCGTAAAACTGGTAATACTTTATTGAGTTTTGGCGTGAGCAGCGGGCAATATTCAACATCGGCTATTTCTGTACTCGCCTTGGCATTAAAACCAAATACCAGTTTGCCTTTATGGTGCTTAAAAGCCATTGCCGCCCGTCTTCTGGTATTATCAGGAATAAAAATCGGGGCCTCCCATGGCAATTCTGCCGATAGAAAAGAAAGTGTCTTTTTTACCTTGCCGAACTTTTCTTCCCTATATTCTTCTTGCTCCTGCCCGCGTTTGGGACAGCCGCCGCAAATTACCTCCGAGACGCAATCCATTATTTGCTTTCTTTCTTGCTTGATGGTTCTTCTATTTGGGGTGTTTCATTTGAAATTTGACCAGTTTCAACCCCGTCTAACAATGATATTTCTTCACTGTTTTCTTTGTCAAACACAGGATGGTGATTCTGGCTTTCGTCTTTGGGTTCGACTTGCTCGCCGGACATAAATTTTTTCATATCTGCCGAAGTGAATACTTCCACTCGATTTCGTCCGTTTTGTTTGGCCTTATAAAGGGCTTCATCCGCAGTCTTTATCAGGGTATCAACATTGTCAGAAATTTCTGATGAAGAAACACCTATTGAAACTGTAAACTTCACCGGCTGATTGGAATCGGAATAGACGGTTTGTTTGGAAATGCTTTCGCGCAACCTATCTGCTACAATCTTGCCTTGCTCTGCGTGAATCCCCGGCAAAAACACCACAAACTCCTCTCCTCCATAGCGTGCCACAATATCATTGTCCCTCAAAGCCCTTTCGGCTGTTGTGGCCAACTCTATCAGTACTTTATCTCCTACCTTATGACCATAGGTATCATTGACGTTTTTGAAATGATCGGCATCCAGCATCAGTACTGCATATGGCTGTTTTTTTGCCTTTGCCTCGAGTATTTGTTTATTGACTTCTTCTTCAAAATATCGTCGATTGTATAATGCTGTCAGAGGGTCCCTAATTGCTTGATTCTTTAATAAATTTTCTCTGTTTTTACGGGATGTTATATCTTGAAATGCAGAATATAAAACCACGTCGTAATTATAGTCTATGATATTTACCGATGCCAACAACCAAAAGGGCGTATTTGACAAAGGTGTTTTTACCAGTACCTCAAAATCATGAATTTCTTTTTCATTTTCCAAACGTTCTGTCAGTAATTTTCGATTATCTGAATCTGCAAAAAAATCTTTGAGGCGATAACGTTCCAACTCCCGCGGGTTGATACCAAAGAGCTTAACCGCATTGTTGTTAGCCATAATAATCCGATCGTCTCCCACGCGAGATATAATTATGGGAAACGGCGACATCCGAATTATCTCTTCAATCTTTTGGTTATATTTATCCAGTTCTTGCGTGGATTTTTCAAGCTGTTGTCTTAGGGAATCTACTTTCATCATAACTTCTGATAGGCTTAACAAAATGTAAAATAGTGCAGGGAAAAACCACACGCCGGTCTGAGCCGCGCCCAAAATTCCAAAAAAACGACCTATGAGAATAAGGGCTATTAACGATGTTAGTATTGCCGTTAATACTGATCCACTCTTGAATTCCTGACTGCTTCGCGACCAAAAACCTGCTGATAGACAGGCAAAACCAGCCAGAGGGAAAATTTGTCGCATATTATTAACCACATTTCCATCAGGAATGATAAATATGAATAAAAATATTGCCAACAACCCCAATACTCCTAACGAAACGATTGTCCCTGTCAGAAAGACGTTGTTAATTATGAACCTGATAGCCGCAAGAGCCCAAAATACCATAGCCAACAATAACAGTAAAAGTTCTGTGAATACGTAGCCATTTATGCTTTTGCCGGCAGCATAGGCAACAACTCCTCTGTAGGCCGCTCCGTTGGCACAAAAATCCAGCACAACTCCGATAAACAGCAACCACAGAGGCCCAAAAAGATTGTCTTGACCGGCAGTGGCGTATAGACTGGAAAAGAACAGTATGCCTAAGGCCGCTAAGGTTATTAAAAAATATTGATATTCTCCAAATAGCTCTATGCTACCCATTGTGTGGCTCCTTTGTTTTATTCTATTGTTGCCAGTTTAAATAGATTTTATTAAAATAAATTAAAAAATTGATGATTATTTAATCCTTTTGAGGTACTATGCCGTCATGATAGTAGTTGCAATAATCCTATGAGGAATGTTTGATGAATAATCCTGCCGCAAACCATTATAGTCACAAACTAGAATTCGATTTTAGCAAATTGCCGGCTAAAATATCTGATCGAACCAGTTGGCGTTTTCTCCTTCCCGGAATTATTTTTGGTGCCTTACTCTTTTTGTTGGGATTTTATGAGATGATAAATGGGTTTGACTACACAAACCCCAACGTGGCAGAGATTATCCCGGCAGAGGCGAGGCCCTCCTACAAACCTCTTTTTAATCCTATCTTTTTTGATATAGTTTTTATTATCATCGGTTTGGGGATTATTCTTGCTTGTCTATGCTCTTATGTCCGTTATCGTAAATTTATTTTTGACGGCAAAACTATGATGATTGGCAATAGGCCCGTGTTCGGCAAAAAACGAATCGTCAAAGAAAATATCAAAAACTACCTCGGCGTGCGCTTTAGAGTTGCTTTTTATCAATCCGGGCTCATTAATTCTAACAAATATATCATCGAGCTTTATCATAAAGATCCTAAAAAAATTGTGCCGTTGTACATCTCTACCTCGCCTGAAAATGTGCGGAAAAAATGGAAAGAATATGCCAGATTTTTTAAATTGCCGGCTCTGATTAATACCGATGAAGGCCTCCAATCCAGAGATCTCAAAAATTTGGATAAATCCATTAAGGAAATGGCCAAACTTGGGTTTGTGGTTGATGATTATGACCCTTATGAGCCCTTGCCCAACGGAATTTGTTTTGCCAGACGCAGAGATAAAATTGTCTTGAAAGCACGCAAAATTGTGTGGGATGCTTATAATTTCATTGCTTGGTTCGTCATTGTTGTTGTGGGCTTCGGTCTTGTCGGCATGGCTTTTAATCCCAATGCTTGCCGCTCTGAGTTAGCTATTCCTTTTTATGCTTTAGTCGGATTGATGGCGCTTATCCTGGTGGCGGCTGTTTTTGTGCTTTTCCGCAAAGAAAAACTTGTCTTGAAAAAACATAAAATTGTTCATACCCATAAATATATGATGTTTTCGACCAAGCATAGTGAAATAAATAAAGACGAAATCGAAGCCATAGAGGTTACCCAAAACCCTGCCAGCGGACGTTTCTTTGTCTCTATTATTTCTGATAATAAGACAATTGCTTTTGGAGCAAAACTTCCAATCCAAAATCTACAATGGATTAAACGCTTTCTTATCCATGATGTTATCAGATAAATTTCATTTGCTATTTTTTCATTAGCTTATATATTAACTGAAAAGATTGTGCTGTTTTAGGAGATACCAAATGATTAAAAAAGCCAAAAAAGAAAAAGATATTCTTGAGCAAGATCCCTTGTTGAAGGAAATTTCCGATGATGTCAAAAATGACCAGATGAAGATCCTGTGGGATAAATACGGCTTGTATGTCATCATCTTTGTTGCTTTGGCTTTGACTCTGGCCGTAAGTTTTGAAACTTTCAAAAATTGGGCAGATAAGCGCAACCAAGAAATCTCCAACGCGTACGCCGTAGCAATTTCTCTCCAAAGCCAAGGAAAGCTCGATGAAAGCTTGGACCTTTTTCAAGCGATTGCCAACCGCTCCGGCTTGTATGCAGATATTGCAAAATTGCAAATTGCCAATATCTATTTTGAACAAAAGAAGCCTGAAGAAGCTGTCAAAATGCTGGAGTTGCTGGTTGACGAGGCTGAAAGTATCCAAATGCAGGAAATTGCCTCCCTCAAACTGGCCGCTTATAAAATTGACGCCAATGCTCCGGCTGAAGAAGTCCAAGAAATCTTGTTGCCGTTGACCCAGCAAGAAAACGGAAGTTATAACGTGGCCAGAGAGCTCTTGGCTATGCTTGCCATTCGCGACGGCAAGCTAGAGGAGGCAAAAAAAGAACATGAGCAAATTATTGCCTCGGCCTCGAGCTCCGACGAGCTGAAATCTCGCGCTCAGGATATGATTACAATTATCGACGACCAAAACAAATAACGGAGTTTTGTATCCATGAAGGTTTGCCAATGTTCCAAATTTGCTCTCTTTGCTGCGTCTTTTTTGATGCTTTCCGGTTGCGGTTTTTTTGGCAAAGAGCCTCTCAATATTGAGGGAACGAGAATTGACGTCATCAGAGAAGATGCATCTTTGGCGCCAGATTATGCTCCGGGAGAGGTGAAAATTAAACTGCCCGCCCCCTATGTTAATCCAAAGTGGACGCAAAGTGGCGGAAACTCCATGCACCTGATGGGACATTTGCAGGCAGATGCCAAACTCAAAGAGGTTTGGAGCGAGGGGTTTGGCGAGGGAAGCTCCAAACGCGACTATCTGATTGCCTCACCGATTATTGCCTATAATGTCGTTTTTGCTATTGACGCCGACGGTGTGGTTTCTGCCAGGCGCTTGGATGACGGGGAACAAATTTGGGAAAAGCGTCTAAAGTCAAAAAACAAAGCTGACCGAGGATCATCACTTAAGGGCGCCGGAATTGCCGAATTTAATAAAAAAATTTATGCCACCACCGGCTTTGGCAGTGTTTTTTGCCTCGATATGCTAACAGGTAAACAGATTTGGCGCCAGGATATGGATATGCCTTTGCGCATTGCGCCAACCGTTAATGCCGGAAGGGTTTTGGTACAAAGTTTTGACAACACTTTGACCGCTCTTGATGCCGAAAGTGGCGAGGTTTTGTGGAAAAACCAAACAGATTATGAGGCCACGACCTTGGTCGGCGGTGCTTCGCCTGCTTATAGTCCGGATATGGATGTGGTGATTGCGGCATTTTCAAACGGCGAGCTCAGAGCCTTTAAGGCCAGTACCGGCACGCCTTTGTGGGTTGATATGCTTGTCTCTCACAAGCGCACAAACTCCCTTGCCGCCATATCCGCCATCAAGGCTAACCCAGTGATTGACGGAGACAAGGTTTTTGCTATTGGCTATAACAGTGTGTTAGTCGCCATCGACTTGAGAACAGGTGCCAGAATCTGGGAAAGAGAAATGGGAGGCACCAACCAGCCTTGGGTGGCCGGAGACTATCTCTATGTTTTGACCAATGACTTTGACTTGATTGCTCTTAATAAACAAAATGGCAAAATTATCTGGAATACGGCTATCCCAAAAGGTGATGATTATGATGAGAAAAATGGAGTGTTTGCCAGCGGCCCAATTTTGGCAGACAATCGCCTGATTGTCACCTCGTCAAACGGATATATATTTGCAGTTTCTCCTTATACGGGAGAGATTTTGAGCTATGTCTCTGCTGATGAAGGAATTGAACTACCTCCGGTTATGGCCGCAGGGACAACTTTGTTTACCACTAATGATGCCGATATTGTTGCTTATAAGTAGGATTAGAGATTATGGTTTTGAAAGTTGCAATTATCGGACGTCCGAATGTCGGAAAATCTACCTTATTTAACCGCCTTGTGGGGCGCAAAGTGGCTATTGTGCATGATAAGCCAGGTGTTACCCGCGACCGCAGAGAGGCCGAGGCTAAGTTAAATGATTTGAAGTTTTTGGTGGTGGACACGGCCGGTTATGAATACTCCAAACAAGATTCTTTGGAAAAGCGGATGTGGGAGCAAACACACCGCGCTATTGAAGAAGCTGATGTCTCCTTGTTTTTGTTTGATGCCAGAGACGGCCTGCAGCCCTATGATGAGCATTTGGCACAATTGGTGAGGATGAGTGGCAAACCAGTGATTTTGCTTGCCAATAAGTGTGAGGGCAAATTGCAGGAAGACAGTATTCATGAGGCTTATAAGCTTGGTCTTGGCGAGCCAATCCCTTTTTCTGCCGAGCACGGGCTTGGGCTTTTGGATTTGTATGACGCCCTCAAAGAGGAAGCTAAAAAACTCCCTAAAGATGAGACTGATGATGCGCTTGATGAAGAGACAAAAGATGCAAAACCCATTCAACTAGCTATTGTAGGCCGTCCGAATGTCGGAAAATCCACTTTGGTTAATGCTTTGCTCAATGATGAAAGAATGTTAACCGGGCCGGAAGCAGGCGTAACCAGAGATGCTATCACCACGGCCTGGTGCTATATGGGGCGCAAGATTAATTTGGTGGACACCGCCGGATTGCGCCGTCAATCACGCGTTTCTGATTCTTTGGAAAAAATGTCTGCCGCCAGCACCAAACACGCTGCCTTTATGGCGCAAGTGGTGATCTTGGTTTTGGATGCCGATGCGGTTCTAGACAAACAAGACTTGACTATTGCCCGCCAGGTTTTGGAAGAAGGGCGCGCTTTGGTGATTGCCGTCAACAAATGGGATATTGCCAACCGCCGCGAGACCTTGCAGCGCTTGAATGATAAATTGCAAACCTCTTTGGCGCAGGCAGAAGGTGTGCCAACCGTTACCATATCGGCCCTGAAAAAAGAAAATTTAGACAAGCTTATGCGGGCGGTTTTCAAGGTTTATGACCGTTGGAATATCCGTATTCCCACTGCGCCGTTAAACCAGTGGTTTGCGGATATGATTGATAAATATCCGCCACCTCTTGGTAAAAACAAGCGCAGGATCAAGCTTCGCTATATCACCCAGGCTAAGACCAGACCGCCTTCATTTTACATCTTCTCCAGTAATCCGGAGGGGCTGCCTGATGCTTACCTTGCATATCTCACCAACCAGCTGCGAGAGGCTTTTGATATGCGTGGAATTCCTATCAGAATCACGGTACGCAAGACAAAGAACCCCTACGCGGATAAGAAATAAGATTTATTTAGTTTCTAAACCCCCGTTTCCTGCAAGAAACGGGGGTTTATCATTAGTAGCTTTTGCCTCTACCAGGCTCTATCCGGCCAACTACCGTCATTGGTGACTTGAGTTTTG
>CALXVX010000089.1 GCA_944392215.1 uncultured Alphaproteobacteria bacterium
ATTTCAACAAGTCGCGGATCTCCATCTCTACCAAATCCAACAACTCCGGATCATCTACTTGGTCTACTTTGTTCATATAGACAACCAAAGCCGGTACACCTACTTGGCGAGCCAACAAAATGTGCTCACGCGTCTGCGGCATCGGACCATCAGCGGCTGATACAACCAAGATTGCTCCATCCATCTGCGCTGCACCGGTAATCATGTTCTTTACATAGTCGGCGTGGCCCGGGCAATCTACGTGGGCATAGTGACGATTCGGGGTCTCATATTCTACGTGTGAGGTAGAAATCGTAATTCCACGAGCCTTCTCCTCAGGGGCCTTATCAATTTGATCATATGCTGTAAAGCTTGCTCCGCCCTGCTCCGCCAATACTTTGGTGATAGCTGCGGTCAATGTGGTTTTACCGTGGTCTACGTGACCAATCGTTCCTATGTTGCAGTGCGGCTTCGTCCGCTCAAACTTCTCTTTTGCCATGTTTCAAAATCCTAATGTTTATGTTGTTAAGACCGTACTTGAATAAAGGGGAAATTATGGAGCGGGTGAGGGGAATCGAACCCCCGTCATAAGCTTGGAAGGCTTCTGCTCTACCATTGAGCTACACCCGCTTAATCAACCTCTATCCAAGAGTTAAACCTTATCAGTGGTGGAGGGGGATGGATTCGAACCATCGTAGACGAAAGTCGACGGATTTACAGTCCGTTGCATTTGACCGCTCTGCCACCCCTCCTCAAGAAAAGACTGACAAGGAATGAGGATTGTCTCCAGCATTATTGCTAATGTAGCAAATAATAGCATTTTAGCCCGATTGTCAACACATTTTTTATCTAAATCTTAATTAATTTAAAATAACCTAAAAAATAGCATTAAATACAAAGGAATAAAGAAATGCCTACCATTGCCCTGACCGAAAGAAGCAACCCAGCCACCAAAGATATAGACTTGATGGATTCGTATGAGATTGCCAAAACAATCAACAATGAGGATAAAAAAGTAGCCCTTGCGGTAGAAAAGACACTCCCCCAAATCGGACAAGCCATTGAATTGATTGCACAAGCCTTTCTGCAAGGCGGGCGGCTTGCCTATTTTGGCGCCGGCACCAGCGGGCGTTTGGGTGTGCTGGATGCCTCCGAATGTTGGCCAACCTTTGGTGTTGAGCATGGCTTGGTCTGTGGTTTTATTGCCGGGGGGGATAGAGCCTTGCGTTTTTCAGTAGAAAATGCCGAAGACAGTGCCGAACTTGCACTTCAAGACTTAAAAACCTTCGCACCCAAACCGCAAGATATCATTGTCGGTATTTCTGCCGGCGGCGGTCCCAGATATGTTTTGACGATTCTAGAAGGAGCTCAAAAATTAGGTTGCAAGACCATCGGTATCAGCTCCAATCCAGAGGCCAAATTGCAAAAATTCTCAGACATTTTTATCAACCCCGTTGTTGGTGAAGAAGCCATCACCGGTTCTTCAAGAATGAAGTCTGGCACTGCTCAAAAAATGATTTTGAACATGCTCTCCACGGGAGCAATGATTCGTATTGGCAAGACCTACGAAAACTACATGATTGATGTTCGGATGATGAATGAGAAATTGATTGACCGAGGCTGTCGCATTGTTGCAGAAATCGCTAAAATTTCTTATGAAGACGCACAAAAGTACATTGAAAAAAGCGGCCATAAAGTAAAAACCGCTTGTGTTATGGCCCTAAAAAATTGTAATAAAGAGGAAGCGGAAGCCTTGCTTGCCGCCCAAAACGGAATTCTAAGAAAGGTTATCGGCTGATGACAAAAACAAACAAACCAAACAACAATCAAAAATCCGGACTTATTCTCTATGGTCGGCATGCTGTTCTGGAGGCTCTACAAAATCCCCGGCGTAAATGCTTTAAACTTCTATGCACCAAAGAAAATGCAGACGAGATTCGCCGCATTGGCAAGATTACACCGCAAATTGTTGAGCGCAAAGAAATTGATAAACTTTTGCCATCGGAGGCCGTCCACCAAGGTTTTGCCCTGTTTTGCAGCGAATTACCGGCAATCGCCCTAGAAGATATCATTGAGCAGGCAGAAGTTCTGGAAAACTGCAACATATTAATTCTAGACCAGGTGACTGATCCGCAAAATATCGGTGCCATCATTCGCTCAGCGGTTGCCTTTAATTGCTTGGCGCTAATTGTGCAAGACAAGAATGCGCCATCAGAAACCGGCTCCATGGCCAAAGCCTCTGCCGGCATGATTGAACATTTACCGATTGTACGCGTCACCAACTTGGCGCGTGCTATTGGTCAACTTAAAGATGCCGGGTTTTGGACAATTGGCATGGATGGTTACGCTCAAACAACTGTTTCCGAGCTCAAAAAAGGCGGCAAAAATGCCATCATTATGGGTTCTGAGGGCAAAGGTATGCGGCGCCTGGTTGAAGAAAATTGCGATATCACCGTCAAACTGCCAATGAACCCGTTGGTAGAAAGCCTCAATGTTTCCACCGCCGCAGCCATTATTCTCTATGAGATGAACAAGGAATAAGACATGACAACCAGTTTGCAAATAAGCAATCTCACCAAAACCTTCGGTAATATCACGGCGGTTGATAACCTTAGCTTAAAGACACATTCGGGCTCGGTGATTGCTCTTTTGGGCCCCAACGGTGCCGGCAAATCCACTCTGATGAATATGATTGCCGGATATCTGGCGCCGGATTCAGGCAAAATTGAAGTCTTGGAAGAAGATATTTCTTTACATCCGTTAGAGGCAAAAAAAGCCATAGGTTTTCTCCCTGAAGGTTCACCCCTCTACCCGGACATGAGCGTTAAAAGCTTCTTGCAATACCTTGGCGAGCTTAAAGGCATAACGGCCCCCCGTCTGCAAGAGGTTGCAGAACTGGCACAAATAACGCCGGTTTGGCGGCAGAAAAACGAGACTCTCTCCAAGGGCTACCAACGCCGTGTTGGGTTTGCCGCAAGCATCTTATCAGATCCACCGATTCTGCTTTTAGATGAACCGACCGATGGTTTGGATCCCAATCAAAAAGAGCATATTCAAAAACTTATTCGCCAAATGGGCAAAGAAAAGACCATCTTAATCTCGACTCATTTGCTGGATGAGGCCGAAACAATAGCTGACAGAATTGTTGTAATGGATAAAGGTCAAATAAAAGCTGACGGAAGCTTACAATCGATTCTGCGCCAAACACACACGCTTGATTTGGCCGAGGCCTTCAAAAAGCTGACCCGTTAAAGATATTCGGAGAAAGTTAAATGAACAAGGTAAGCACTGTTATCAAAAATGAGTTTTATCGTTACTTTATCTCGCCTTTAGCTTATGTATACTTGATTGGCTTTTTATTATTAAATGGCTCTTTCACCTTTTACTTTGGCCATTTTTTTGAGCGTGGGCAAGCAGACTTACTCTCAATGTTTGCTTTTCAACCTTGGCTTTACCTTCTGTTTGTTCCGGGTATTTCCATGCGGTTATGGGCAGAAGAGTTCCGCTCCAAGACCATTTTGCAAACGGCAACTTTGCCGGTATCACTGTCAACTTTTGTATGGGGCAAATTTTTAGCCTCCTGGCTATTTTGTGCCTTGGCCCTGGTGCTGACTTTTCCTTTTTGGGCGGTTGTTAACTATCTTGGCTCTCCCGACAACGCCGTTATTGCCGCCGGTTATCTGGGCTCTCTTCTTCTGGCCGGCTGTATGCTTGCCATTTCTCAAACCATGTCGGCACTCACCAAAAATCAAGTTATTGCCCTGGTTTTAGCTGTCATTGCCAACCTGTTTTTCTTTTTAAGTGGACTTGAATATGTTTTAGGCCTCTTCCGTGACTTTTTTTCGCCTGCCATCGTTGATATGATAGCTTCTTTCAGTTTTCTGACCCATTTTGACACCGTCAGCCGCGGGCTGTTTGAACTAAGAGACATCATCTTTTTTGCCTCACTCATTTTGCTTTTTAACTTCACAACGGTTTTAATCGTAAGCTTTCGCACTAAAGGGACTTCCGCCTGGCTGAGTTCCACCAGAAGAGGATCTTATATTCTGGTTTTTGCCTTTCTGTTAATTGGTTTCTGCGGATTAAATCTGCTGGCTAATAACTACCTACGCAACTTCCAAATTGACTTCACTGAAGAAGGAATTTTCACCCTCACATCTTCTACCCGGAAGGTTATTGCCGAGATAAAATCACCGATAACCGCCAAGCTATACTACTCTCCGATTTTGGGACGCCGCAACGCCGCCGTGCGCCTGATGTTTGATAAAGTCCGTCTGTTGTTGAACCAATATGCCAGCCTCTCCAATGGTAAAATAGAGTTAAAAATATACAATCCCCTGCCCCTAAGCAATACGGAAGACCGAGCCATTGCCGGCGGCCTGCAACCTCTGCCGATAATAGACAGCAACATCAATGCCTATTTTGGGCTGATTTTAAGTGATGAAGAAGATAACAAAGAGGTGATTCCCTTTTTCCCACTGGAAAGACAAAACTTCATCGAGCAAGACCTAACCGAGGCCTTTTATCGGCTCGGACGAAAAAAGCCCAAGCTCGGGCTTTTGACCTCTCTACCGATGGGAGATGAGATGATTGGCAATGTTGTCACCCCGCGTTGGGAAGTACTAAACCAGCTCTCGCGCTTTTATGATGTCGTCGCCATTTCTAATACTCAAGATAATTTAGACAACATAGACATCTTAATGATTGCGCACCCTCAAGATTTGTCAGAAGAACTTATCGGCAAAATAAAAGAATATAGCCTCAAAGGCGGCAAAGTTTTGGCGTTTTTTGACATTGCACCTGAAGCCTTGCCCCTGGTTGGCCCCTTGCAAAAGCCTCTTTCGGCTTCAGATTATGGAGACCTTTCTCAAGCTTGGGGAATTCGCTTTTATGATGAAGCGGTTGTGGCAGATTTAGATAATTCTTCTCTGATAGATGCCACCACCAATTATCAGAACAATCCGGAATTCACTCAAGATTTAATTCAATTTTATCTAAAAGATTCAAGCTTTAATACTGCAGATCCAATAACCAAAGGGCTAAAAAAGATGCTTCTGACTTCTGCATCCGTTTTTGCCCCTCGAACAAATGCTGCAATAAGTTTTGAGCCTCTTTTGCAGGCAAGTCAGAATTCTGCCCTAATGTCGGCAAATGTTGTCTACAAACATATTCATCCAGCCGTTATTTTAAGAGCATTTGAAAAAGATAACAATCCCAAATACATTGCCGCCCGCATCAGAGGCAAAAACACGCCTCTGGATATTATTGTTGTCGGCGACAGTGACCTCCTCTATGACAACTTCTGGACCACCCATCAAACAATTTTAGAAAATAACTACGCCATCCCGGTCTTGGATAACATCAACTTTGTTCTAAACGCGCTTGATGCCCTAAGAGAAGATGACACCTTAATAAACCTACGCGGCAAGAGTTATAAATCTCGCCCATTCAATGAGATAGAGCAAGCAAGAATCTACGCTGCTAAGGATTTTAAGGTAAAAGAAAAGGAAATCTTTGATAATCTAGCAAGAGCCAAAGCCGGTATGCAAGAAATTATCGGCAAGCGCATTTTTGAAAACCGAGAAACCTTTACACCAGATGAATTAGCAATTATCGCCGGTATTCGCAAACAAATAGATAAAGAACGGCGCAATTTATTTGAGATTCGCCTGAACTTCAACGACCAAACGACAAAACTGAAAAACACGCTTAAATTTGCCACGGTCTATACAATCCCGCTGATTTTGCTGCTATTCTTGATATGGCCGTTCTTCAGCAAAAAAACACACTCCGACAAACCGCACGTAAACAAGCTTAATCGCCAGATTTTTATAATCGGCAGCACAAGCCTGTTACTTTTGGGAGCCGGTTTATTTTCCGTTTGGTATACAACAAGAAACACCAGTCTTAATTATGAGGATAAACCCCTGTTTGAAAACTTGGCCGCTCAAATAAACAACATATCGACCATTGAACTAAAAAGCCACGACAAAGGCCTCATTTTTACGCAGGATGCCGACAACGGGTGGCAATTACAAGGCTACTCCGGCTACCTGGTTTACCAAAATAGGATACGCAGTTTTTTAAGTGCGCTTCTAGAAGCCACTTATTATGAAAAGAAAGCAGGAGGACTGGAAAAATTGGCCAAATTTGACCTTAGCCCGATAGAAGATGAAAAATCCAAGGCCGTTGAGGTAACGCTAAAAGATGCCAAAGGAACAAACATTCTTCAATTTTATGTCGGAAAATACGACCTTGACCTCGGCCGTGGCAGCCGCGGAGCCTATATTCGCTTTACAGATAGTTTTCAGGTCTGGCTGGCACAAATGGATTTAATCGACTTATCTCTAAACGCCGATGACTGGACCTTCAGCACCCTTTGGAATTTGCAATTTGGCAGAATAGCCGAGATTAATGGCGATTCTGATCCGGATACAATAGCTGACATTGCCAAAGAATTACTAAACATTCACTTTATAAAAGCAATAAAAACTTTACCCTCAACGGAGGCTCAATATACATTAGATATCAAAGCAGAGCACGATGCAAATCTCACAATGAGCTTTTATCCTTCCGGAGAGAATTGGTTGGTAAGGTACGAATTTATAAAAAAATCAACCTCCGAATTATTGCAAAATTTTGCAGCCTGTGTTAAAGACATAGCCTATGAAATTTCAGCAACCGATATGGAGAAGTTGATAAATGCAAGCCCCTCTTTCCGAAGCAAAGATTAACCGCCTAAAAAAACAAGCTGCAGCAGCCAGCATTTGCCTGGCAATCACATTGACACTCATTAAAACCGCCGGTGTAATTTTTAGCGGTTCATTATCTGTTTTATCTTCAATGATAGACAGCCTGGCAGATTTATTCGCCTCCTCGGTCACTTTTCTTGCCATTCGTGTTTCAACCCAACCGGCAGATTTCACTCACCGCTACGGACACGGAAAAGCAGAATCCTTGAGTGCTTTGCTACAGGCCGCATTTATCACCGGTTCCGGGCTTTTTGTCGTTTATGACGGCATTAGCCGTTTTTTCCACCCGCAGCCGCTTCCGCAAACAGATTTTGCAATTTTAATCATGGGTATCAGCCTGGTTCTGACCCTATGCCTGATTGCTTTCCAGAGCTATGTCGGCGCCCGCACGCATTCTCAGGCCATCAAAGCCGATGCCGCCCATTATAGCGTAGATGTCATCACCAATATTTCAATTATAGCCACTTTGGTTGTGGTTAAGCTGTTTAATATCAGTTGGTTTGATACCCTCACGGCATTTCTTATTTCCGCTTACTTATTATTTAATGCCTACAAACTGGCGCAAAACGCCGTTTCAGTATTAATGGATAAAGAACTCTCAGATGATATCAGAGCAAACATCACCAAAACCATTCTTTCTTGTGAACATATTTTGGGTATGCACGATTTGCGCACCCATGACCTAGGCGGCAGTTATATGATAGAACTCCACCTGGAACTAGACGGCAAATTAGATTTAGAAACAGCGCATCGCTACACGGATAATGTTGAGTTAAAGCTAAAAGAACTCTATCCCAATGCACAAATAATCATCCACCAAGACCCGGCAGGGCTAAGAGAATCTCGCTTGGATGATGAATTGAGCGGTTGCTGCCATCTGGAAAGATAACTTATCTGCGGCGACGCAAGCGATTTGCCTTATACTTTCTTGAACGTCCTTTCTGCGAAGTATTTCGAGCTTTTCCTGCTTGTCTGCGCCTACCGCTTTGGCGAGCTCTTTCAAGCTGACGCTCTTCTTGCAAAGTAGGAGTGCTCTTTCTTGCTGCAGAGTTTTCAGCTCTTTGATTGCTTTCATTTTTACCGATTGAAGCCTCATTCAATCTGGCAGTATTTACCGGAGCAGTCCTGCCACTTCTTGGATTAAACTGTCCGGTAGACGCGGCACGAGGTCTAACATTTTGTGCATTAGCGGAATCATTTTCACTTATACGAATAGTATCATCAGTATTATCGTCCATGGTGGTATCATTCTCGTCTTCCAGATTCTCACCATTTTCAGAAACACCATTTTTAGCAGAGGCGCCGCCGCCCGCACCAGCACGACCTCTTCCCCCAAGAGCTCCATTTCCAGTCATCGCGCTCCAAGCTCTTCCGGGTAAAGAGGCAACAGCTCGTCCACCATCTTTAATTTTTTCCCAAGCGGCCTCACGCGTAGCCTGAGTAGCCTTGAGAGCAAAACTTTTTGCTGCAGACCCGCCCATTGTAGCGATACTGGGAGCTATAGGTTTCAACGCACCACTAGCAAATTTACCGGCCAAATCACCGGCCCTCCCCAAAAACTTAAACCCAAAGATACAACAAAACAGTAAGATTAAGAAACTCACGGTTGACATATCCGTCAATCTGGCCAATTCAGCTTCATTCTGAGAATTAATTGCTTGAGCAATATTATACAATCCACCGACATTAACAGCCTTTATATCATCCTCACCATTTGCAGAAGCATCATAAGTCTCTGTTTGAGCCTCCGTTGCCGTAAAATTCAAGGCTGCATCAATTAAATTAAGACTCACAGAGAGAACCAAACCACTAAGAGCAAAAACAAAGGCGCTGTTTAAAAGCATACTCCACCCGGTATTTGCATATTTAGAAGTAAGTTTAAAGGGCCAACATGCAATCAAAAAAGGCATCAAAGCACCGACAATTCCCATTTGCACCACAGCATCCACCAAATAAAAAGCAAAAGCAATAGCTAGCAAGAAACCAAAACCGGCCAACAACACACCTTGAATTGTCATAACAAAACCGTCTCTGAAACTAATATCGTTTCCTTTAAGCATCAAAGCATTAGTTCCAA
This sequence comes from uncultured Alphaproteobacteria bacterium, assembly GCA_944392215.1. Classification (GTDB taxonomy): domain Bacteria; phylum Pseudomonadota; class Alphaproteobacteria; order RF32; family CAG-239; genus CAZU01. Next base: position 8,809 of record CALXVX010000089.1, read on the forward strand.
TACAAATCAAAGAACTCCCCACACCCTGCATAAAAGCAATATTTCTTTGCAAAGTCACCACAAAATTATCAAGTTTCAAATACAAATCGCCATTATAATAAGCTGTACTCGTCAAGGTAGAGACTCTTTTTATAATTCCAGGATTTTTTTCTTCCATTTTATCCATATCGGAAAGCCCAACATCTGTCTCAATAGCTGTATACCTCTCATCAAGAAGAGCATCCCCAAAATCCAATCCTGCCTTCAAAACCGGCACGACCCCATATGTAAATATCTGAGACGAATACTGCAACAACAAAAAAGCGATTAACACTTTGTAACTTTGCTTGATCAAACCTGTCAAAAATTTAGGGGCATCTTGTTTAGTAAGAGAGCTGACATGAGAAAGGGTCTGGACAGCGACCCAAATAGCCATCCCCAAGGCCAAAACCAAAGCAAAAGCCGCTCCCAAAGAGTTAAAAGATATTTCCGTAATATCACCGGCCACTTTATACATAATGGTAAACAAAGGGCAAAAGAAACATTTACGTCCGTTGTAGAGCTTCACCGGCAAGACTTCGCACCCACGAAAAGAGGTATCGGCCTGATTATAGTTAACAGTAGTCATCCCGTTTCTGGCTGCCAAACAATAAGTCCCGCCATTACTCCCGCCTGCACAATACCCTCGCTCTTTGACAGCATCAGAAAACCAGCCGCCAACTCTGACTTTTCGCCTTTTAACCCAATCCCCCTCCGAAGCTTCTGACCAACCTGCTTCCAAGCTAGCTGTTTTTGTAACACAGCGATATTCATAATTAGCAACAGATCCCGCTCCCCTTATGGTCTGAGCACCAAAAAGCTGAGTAAATCGATCCAGTCGCACTTCTTCTTTAACAACACATTTCTGAGTTTCCGGATCACAAACACTAGACCCGCAAATGATATAATCCTTTTCCTTTTTTTCTGGATTTAAATTATTAACTTCCGCCCAAAACTTAGCAGCAGACATCTGTGTAACATCTTCAGGATTGTAAGCAGCAAATGCTGACTCAAGAGGCAACAAAAATCCTCCCAACATCAAACCTAAAAGGCCAAAAATATGTAATTTTCCAAGCTTCATTGTTGCCTGCTCACAATTTTAAATTATCTCAAGATAGACTCCTAATGATTTTATCATAACATATAAATTACTTACAAATTGTTACAGTTTTTTGATTTTTTTACATTAAACGCCAAAACGCCCTGCCCAAAAGAGCAGAGCGTTTGGAAGCGGCACCATTCTATTACCGATAATAATGGGTAAAAAACGGCTTACTCGTCTTCTTATCCTTGGTGCGTTTTGCCGCCTGGATAGTTGATACCGGCACAGAGGTTTTCTTCCCCTCCTTGTCATAAACAACCCAAGTATTTCCCTTGCGGGCGAACACTTTATTATTGAGTTGTTGGGTGTCAATAGCCTCTATGATTTCATCATAAAGGCAAGGAACAGTTTGCTTAAACCTGTCTTTGCCCTTGGTCTCAATATCATGCCGACCATAGACATAGCCCCACCGGCCGTTTTGCTTGATGGCATAGCCCCATAATCCGGTAAAAATATCCTCATAAGGCCCCGTGTTATGGATATAAACACCTTCCGGAGTATAAAATTTATACTCCCAAGTATATCCGAGACTTCTGGAAGAACTTTTACCCAAGTTTTCCATCTTATAAACAGGCTTTTCATCGGCGAACCAGTCAGCGTTCTCGTCGTAATAATAAAGTTCACTGCCCTTGTGACCGATAAACATCATACTCTCCGCAACCTTTTTGAACTCAATCTGGTCATATTTACATTTAATACCGGTCTGAGCAAAAGGATAGCCGATTTCATCCTCATCAATCGTAATGTAGCCGTAGCTATAATCGCCAACCGAAAGAATAACGACAGCATCACGTTTGAGAACGACACCCCACTGTTTTTTGCCGTCAACTTTTTTGATGACAAACCAGCGGCCGTATTCCGAACCAGTTTCCATAAATTTGTCACAGGTAACAGCAAATGCCGCAACCGCAATGGCGATAACACCTACTAGAATGAATAAAAACTTTTTCATAGAGCTAAAATTTAAAATGATTTGACAATAAGATTTTTTGATACTTCCTATTTAGCCTATTTTTGACAAAAAATCAAGTGCGTTTATAAGAAAAAAGGGAGAACCCCTTGAGGCTCCCCCTTTTTTAAGACTTTAGGATAATAAGAAATTACAATTTCTCAATCCGCATCCGATAGAAAGATCTCCAAACAAAGATCAATCCCAAAACAAAGAATGCGATACCCAATCCCAAAGAAACACAACGTGGTGCGGCAACGGCCATTTCAACCGCCAGCAAACCAAACAAAGTTGTGAACTTGATAATCGGGTTCAGCGCAACAGAGGATGTATCTTTGTAGGGGTCTCCCACCGTATCACCGACCACAGCGGCGGCATGGAGCGGAGTTCCTTTTTCATTGAGATCAACCTCAACCACCTTTTTGGCGTTATCCCAAGCACCGCCGGCATTAGCCATATAGAGGGCCTGGAACAAACCAAACACGGCAATGGAGATCAGATAGCTGGCAAACAGATTTGCATCAAAACAAGCAAACGCAATGGTAAAGGAGAAGATTACAATAAAGATATTGAACATTCCCTTTTGCGCATACAAGGTACAAATCTGGACCACTTTCTTAGAATCTTCAATAGAAGCCGCTTTGGCCGTATTGAGTTTGATGTGCTGTTTAATGTAGTTAACAGCTCTGTAGGCACCGGTAGAAACCGCCTGCATAGAAGCACCTGAAAACCAGAAGATAACAGCACCACCCAAGATGATACCAAACAATACTTCAGGTGCAAGCAGATTAAGCTGCAGGTTCAACAACAAGATGATAGAAAAGATCATGGTTGTAGCACCGATAACCGCCGTACCGATTAACACCGGTTTGGCTGTGGCTTTGAAGGTGTTTCCGGCACTGTCGTTCTCTTCCAAGAAGTGCTTGCCATTTTCAAAGTCCGGTTTGAAACCATAGTCTTTTTCAATTTCTTTGGCGATTCCCTTCTGGGATTCGATTTGGGAGAGCTCAAAAACAGATTGAGCATTATCGGTTACCGGGCCGTAAGAATCAACGGCGATAGTAACCGGCCCCATGCCGAGCATACCAAAAGCCACCAAACCAAAGGCAAACACTGTAGGATAAACCATGTAGGCATCCAAACCAGTGCGAGCGGTAAAGAAGGCAATAGCCATCAAGCCAACCATCACCAATCCCTGCCAGAAAGCAGAGAAGTTACCGGCGACAATACCGGAGATGATGTTTAAAGATGCTCCGGCCTCACGGCTGGCATTAACCACCTCTTCAACGTGTTTAGATTTTGAAGAAGTAAAGATTTTGGTAAATTCCGGGATCAAAGCCGCGGCCAAAGTACCGCAAGAGATGATAACCGAAAGCTTCCACCACATATCGCCAAAACCATCCAACATAACGTATGATACGCCGAATGTAACCAAGATGGAGATAATGGAGGTGAGCCAAATCAGAGAGGTCAAAGGCGTCTCAAAATTGAAGGCCTTCTTATTTCCAAAGATGGCAGAGGAAACTCTGGCGTTCAGCCAATAAGAAACGATAGATGTCAAAATCATCAGCACGCGCATGGTAAAGATCCACACGATTAGACGAGCCTGAAAATCAACACCATTTTTCATCAAAACCAAATCGCCGTTGGGAGCATACATCATGCCTGCACCCAAAACGATAAAGCTGATTAAAGCCACACCGGTCACGCCATAGGTTTCAAAACCATCGGCAGTCGGGCCGACAGAGTCACCGGCATTATCACCGGTACAATCGGCAATCACACCCGGATTGCGGGCATCGTCCTCATCAATTTTGAAAATGATTTTCATCAAGTCTGCGCCGATATCGGCAATTTTGGTAAAGATACCGCCGCAAATACGCAAAGCGGCCGCCCCCAAGGATTCGCCGATAGCAAAACCGACAAAGCAAGCGCCGGCATTTTCTTTAGCGACAAAGAGCAAAATGGTAATCATCATAATGAGCTCAACGCAAATCAGCAACACGCCGATAGACATTCCCGAGCGCAAAGGCAAACTCATCACCGGATAAGGCTTACCCTTAAGAGAGAGGAACGCGGTGCGAGAGTTGGCATAGGTATTAATGCGCATACCAAACCAAGCCACGCAGAAAGAGCCTAAGATGCCAAAGATAGACCACATCAAGATAGTCAAGACCTTAGACATCGGGGTTGCGTTGAGATAGAAGAAATAATAAAAGATGCAGGCGGCGATAAAGAGTTCCAAAACCACCAACAACTTAGCTTGCTGCTTCATATAAGTTTTGCAAGTCTCATAAATGGTGTTAGAGACATTGAGCATTAGTTTGTGAGCAGGCATTTTCTTAATAGAAAAGAACTCAAACAAACCAAAAATCATACCCAAGACACAGATTCCCATTCCATAAAAGAGGAGCTGAGAACCGGTGACAGACCATCCGAAGATATTGTATGCAACATCCAAGGAAGGTACTTTCAGGTCGATTTCAGATGCCATGGCGCTTGCGGAGAAGGCCACGGTCAACAGCATAGCCAAAGCCAAGCTGCCAAATTTCTTGAAGTTTATCATCATCGATTCCTTAAAAGGTTAATCCAACAAAAATATAACATTGCCAACGGGTTGAAAGCCGCAGACAGATTCGTGTTATGGCAAAATCATACTCCCGAGATTCTAAAAAATCTCTTAAACAAAGCAAAATATTAACACACACACAAAATTTCCAAACATTACATTGGCAAATTTACAATCGGCTCATTTGAATAGACAGAGATTGACTACAGATTAGCAAGGCTAGGTATTGCCTCCAGGTGCTTACCTGAGCACCGCCGACTAGCACCCCGACCAACGGGAGCGGTGCGGGTTACAGCGAAGTTATGCCTCCGGTCGCTTGACCGGCGGGTTACAGCTTGCTAATCGCACCGGGGCGTTCCCCGGTTAGAGCATGAGAAAGAGGGACAAAAAGATGAACCCATACAGCAACACGCCGCTGATATACATTCTTGCGACCCTAAAATCGGCACCTGAGGGCATAGCGTTTTCGATAATGATTGTCTGCAACAAGACATAGAGCACATAGTTCACAAAAGTGGGCTCCATGGTTGGTAGAAAATAGCGATTAAGATAAAAACCGATAGGCAAGAGCAGCAACGGCGCCATTGAGGCCGGCACGGCGTTATAGAAAGTGACATTTCTAAACCCCACACTTCCCATCACGTAGCTTCCGTCTTCTCCGCGACGGGGGAATATGGTAAAATTGCACGGCCTGGCATTAAGAAGCATCCCGACAAAGAAGTGCATAAACTCATGCAAGATGGTACCCGGAATATTCACGAGTGAAGATAGCCACAAGGAATTATAGGTTGTATACTTGACCCGCATTAAGATAATGACCAGCAAGATGAGATAGAAGCGATTATCAAAGAACCCGCGCAAAAAAGCCGGACTATTAATAATGCTCAAAAATTTATAATAGACATCATAAAGCATGTTTCACCTTCTTCAGGCCATCAAGCCCGGCAAGATACGTATTAAGCAGCAATTTGCAAATATTGGCCTTGTTGAGCTTTCTAAGCTTGCCGGTGGGTTCGGTTGCCAAGAACCCGCTCAAACTAAAAATAGCCATTCCCAACACCTGCAAAGAGGTTCGGCGCTCAGCCTTGCTTAAAGCCCCAAACATCAGTGTGACTTGCGTTTCAAACAAGGCCTCAATTTTATAAATCCGCCGCAGATAGGGAGCGGAAAGCGGCTGTGCGGCATTAAACAAATGCTCCCGATAAAGCAAAATCCACAGATTTTTATTATTCAAGACAAAAGCGCTAAAAACATCTGCGTATCGATTAATGTTGAGATATGGATTTTTATCGGGGATAATGGCAGACATTTCGGCATAAAGTTCGTCTAAGGTCTGCATATTTTCCTCTGCGATAAAGCGCTCCATGGTGGCAAAAGTATTATAGATAGTGCCGATAGAAGTGTTGGAGGCATCAGAGAGTTTGCGCGCGGTTAAAAACTCGGCACCTTTATCGACAACCAAGCGTCGCCCTATTTTTAGGAGCGAAGCTCTCACCTGCTCTTTCACAAATTTTCTAAGGCGCTGATTTTTTGTTTGCTCTTGGATCATTGTTTTATATCTGATTGTGTTTATATATTTACAAAATATTTGCAATTATGGATATAGAATAAACAAAAGTTGAACAGTGTTCAATCCAAATTTTCAGTCGCAAAGGATAATTTGATGAAAAAAATACTTTTCTTGTTTTTAGTCGTTACTCTGGCCACCCCGGCTGGCGCGCAAATTTCACAAGATTTCCTACTTGATACAGAGGCAGTAGCTTCAATGGAACCGGATGAAAACGCTGTTTCTCAGGCAGAAGAAAGCGCCAAGAAGTTGCTGCAGCAAAAGCCGAGAGCCTTGCGCAAACAGACATTTCCAAAATTGCGTAGCACTCCCACAGTCAAACAAGAGCAAGTTGTCTCCAAAAACCAAGAGGCTCCATTTGGCCTGATTTGGGGAGCCTCCATGGCAGAAACCAAGAAGCAAGGAATTATCCTCACTCCGATTGGCGAAAAAGATTATGTTAATAATTTTTCAGCCACTCACCTGCCCAAAGAGATTAACGATATTGCCAGAGTAGGTATCACTTTCGGTGAAGACGACCACTTGTGGCGTATTATTGCCTACGGCAAACTCCTAGATGATGATGCCGAGGCCTCCAAAGTTATGAGACTATACAAGATATACTCTGCCCTTTTGAGCAAAAAATACGGCAATGCTCAAGAATTTTTCACCCCGGCGCAGATAAATGTCACCAAACAAAATGATAAAGGTAAAGACATTGTTGTCCAGGAGGCGGCTCCCATGGGTAACCCCAATTTCTTATCCCAACTGCAAAGCGGCGCGGCAGAATTGTACTCGACCTATTACAATGAAGAAGTTGGGGCTGCTTTAGCAGTAAATGTTGACGGCGACGGAAAAAGTTATATAGTGATTGACTATAAAAATTTACGAATATTAAACGCACAAGAACAAGAGACTTTAGACGCGCTCTAAAGCAAGACTAGAACTTTTAAGGAAACAAATAATGAAGAAGATAGCTTTCTGCGGCGCCGCCGGCAATGGTATCAGCCCGTTAGAACAAATAATGATAAAAAAAGGTTACGAAGTATACGGCTCCGACAGAAGTTTTGATGAAGGCAAAGACAATGACCGTCGCCAGGCTTTGGAATCCGTTGGGCTCAAGATTATTCCGCAAGACGGCAGCGGCATCACGCCCGATATGGAGTGTGTATATGCCTCCGCGGCCTTAGATGAGAGCAACCCTGACATTAAAGCCGCTCGCCGATATAACATTCCGGTCAAAAGCCGCTCGGATTTGCTGGAAGAAATTTTTCATACCTACCCCAAGGGCATAGCGGTTGGCGGCACGGCAGGCAAAACCACCACCACCGCCATGATCGGCTATGTGCTTGATGTGTTGGGCCAAAAACCGACCATGATAAACGGCGGCATGCTCTGCAACTACAGCCAAAATCCTGGTCTGCAAAACTATTTGTATAATGATGGCGAAACCTGCGTGATTGAGGCTGATGAAAGTGATGGCTCCATAAAGAAATATCACCCATACATTGGCTTGGTTAACAATATTTCACATGATCACACCAGCATTGAAAAATTGGTAGAATATTTTTCCACTTTTGCCTCCCACGTAACTCATGCCCTGGTTATCAACTATGATTGCCCAAGAGCCAGAGAACTAAACAGCCCGGTAAAGAAATTTACCTACTCCATTGGCAATGATAATGCAGACTTGACTGCCAAAGACGTCAAAGCAATTGAAAACGGAATTGAATATAAACTGGATGGCCAAACATTTCATTTGAACTTGATTGGCAAATTTAATGTCTCTAATGCTCTTGCCGCCATCAGTGCCTGCATGATGCTGGGACTGGATAAATTTGCCGCCGCTCGCGCGCTGGAAGGATTTAATGGAGTAAAAGTTCGCTTAGAAAAGATTGGCAGCCACAACGGCGTCACCGTTTATAATGACTTTGCTCACAACCCCAGCAAGATTGAGGCCTCGCTGCAAGCGCTCAAAGACCACCCTGGCCGCATTATTGCCATGTATCAGCCGCACACACCTTTTTCAGCCGTCAACACCGGAGATGAGGTGGCAGACGCGGTAGCAAAAGTCTTGGCGCCGGAAGACATCATGATTATGCAAGAAATTTATGAATTGACCGAAAAAGATGTTGGCATCACTTCGGCCAATATTATCAATCGGATAAAAGAAAACGGACACAAAAACGCTCTGTTTTTGCCACACAAAGATGACACCAGAGAATTTATAAAAGAGAATGTCCGCCCCGGAGACCGCGTTGTCATCATGGGTGCGCATGATAATTCTTTGGCCGATTTCAGCCGCGAGCTATTGCAGGTTGTCTAAAAAAAAGCCGCCGATTGAGCGGCTTTTCTTTAGCTTAGGATACACTTCCAAACAAGCTAAAAACATAATCCAAGTTTTTAGCATTCAGATAATTTATAAGCTTCATATAAAGACCAATTCCCTCCCATCCACGAGAGTTGAATGCGAGCATAGATCCAACCGCCCACAAATTGGCCGAAGGCAAAAACATAGCACAAAACTTATAAGAAACCTTTGGTAAATCAGTTTGTTTCTCATGGATTTGCGAGCCAACCGTATCCAAATGATAACCGATAAAATAACCCAGCACTCCGTTTAAGATAAGGTTGCTTGGAGCAAAAGATGTGTAGATTGAAAAAGCGATCAAATAAACCATTCCAAATAGCGGAAAAAAGTAAGGCGCAATGATGATAAGCCAATTCCCCTCCCCCTCAAAAGCCATTTCTCCGCCTGAGTTATCACCCTCGATACGAATTCCTTTTACTTTATGAAAAGTAATAAAGGCAAAAAACGCATGCGTCATCTCATGGGCAATAATTTCCATGTTGGTCTTAACCGAGGAATCCATCATACTGCGAGAAATAAAGAAAAGGAAGAAGCCTCCAATAAGCGCCACATAAGGAAGTTTTGTAAATTGGAAATAAGCCAAAGACTGAATATATGCCGGCAAAGAAAACAACATATAAAAAGCGGTCGGCCATTTTAGCAAATTAATCACTCTGTCAATCAAGATCTTTCCTCCCGTCGAGCCACATTATACCTCATAAAAAAATATTTTGCATACCTAATATGCAGAATATTAACATTTCTTCAATAATTGTTTTTTATGATTTTTGCATAAACTGCAAAAGTTTATCGGCTGTCTGCCCGATGCTTCCCCCAGAACACACGAACAGGCAGCCGTTTTGCACACTTTCGGATTCGTTTATTGTAAAGCAAGAAGAAATACGCTACCATAAACTAAGAAGCCAAAAGATGAAGGAAGATAAAATGACCGGCGAAGAATTTGAAACTTATGATTTTTTAATCAACGATGAAGATGAGGCAATGCTCCTGCTTTATGTCAGAGAGGGAGAGCCGCAAAACGCCTCAATTGAGATAGACCAAGAAGCACGCTCGGCCGTTTTGCACCGCCGCCCCGGAGACGATATCTTTTTAGATGGCATTCCAGAAGATGTCTTGGACAGTCTTGCTGAAGCCGATAAACTTTTGGTTTGTGAATTAAGCATCGAAGAAGATGAAAAAGACACCCAGATTGTCTACGCCTATGAGGCAGAAATAACCGACTAATTCCAATAACCACAAAAAAAACCGCTCAACAAGGAGCGGTTTTTTCTATTGCATCAGAAGCAGCCTATTTGCTGGCCTCAGTATTTCCGGCTTCTGCTTTGGCAGCCTCAGCGGCGGCAGCTTTTTCAGCAGCAACACGAGCCAAGTCCTTAGCGCCTTTAGCATTAACGTCACGATCAACCAACTCAATGATAGCCATGTCAGCAGCATCGCCATAACGGAAACCAGCCTTCAATACGCGGGTATAACCACCGTTACGCTCTTTGTAACGCTCAGCCAAAGTAGAGAACAACTTGGAAACGACTTCATTGTCACGAAGGAAAGACAAAGCCTGGCGACGATTAGCCAAACCGCCTTTTTTACCCAAAGTAATCATGTTGTCAACAAAAGTTCTGAGCTCTTTAGCCCTCTGAACGGTAACTTTAATCTGCTCGTGGGTCAAAACGGCAGCAGTCAAATTGGAGAACAAAGCCTTGCGAGCATTGGTGTCCATATTAAATTTTCTATGTTTTACGCCATGTCTCATGACAAATTCCTTTCAAATTCTCTGTGGCCTGCAAGGGCAGACCGGATCAAATCCTAAGTCCTTGCTACGGAAGCGGACTCTGCCGCACATACACAAAGACTCCTCATTCGCCAGAGTTTCTAACACACAAAAAAATTAAATGCAAGCAAAAAATCCCCTCATAAAAAACCAAAAGCCGAAAAAATTCTATTCTCAGTCCTTAGGCTCACATCCTTGCCGCCAGCAAAGTGTTGTCATTGCCTTTCCTCATATTTTTTTGCACACACAATCCCTCTCAGAAAAATCAAAACCATTTTTAACATTAGAAAATAGTAAACACAAACCCGGCACACCAACTATATAGATCAGCTTCCGCAATTCATTCCTCAAATAGTCATAAATGGACCAACTGCTCCATAACCATCTTCATTATCTTTTACAATCGAACTATCATGTAAAGCAAAACTCACCTTAGCACAACAAACATGAAACTCCACCGGCTAATGCCGGTGGTATCATTTTAGTTCAAGCCAAGCTTGCCCCATATCTTCGCGCCCTTGGTGCTCAATGTAGCGTTGTATCACTGCCTCATTGATACCAACAGTACTGAC
>CALXVX010000090.1 GCA_944392215.1 uncultured Alphaproteobacteria bacterium
AATTATTCTTTTAATAAAGTACTTTTTTGCTTTGATTAAACGCTTTTTCATTCTATGATGTGATTTCAAGAGGTGAACACATGCATATCTATTGTCCGAAATGCCATATGGGCTATGAAGTTGATGAAACCCTGATTCCAGAAGAAGGGAGAAGGTTGCGTTGCAGCAATTGTGCTGAGGTGTTTAAATTTGATCGCTCCGGTATGAGCGAAAGTCTTTCCAAGCCGGTACGTGAGGATGTTTCAGAAAAGGAATCGGAGCCTTTGTTGGCAGACAAACTTCAAGAGGAAAATATCAAAGAGCAAGAAGAACAGCCATCTTTAGAAGTGCCTGAGGTCGATATTAAGGATATTTTTGAGCGTTTGTCTGAACAAAGTGAAAAACTTTTTCAGGCTGAACAACAACTACCCTGGCACAAGAGGTTTCTTTTGCAGCTTAAAACGATGTTGGGGCTTAATCGGCGTTTTAATATGAGAATCATCGGATTGGCTGTGGCTTTTGTTTTGCTGGTTCTTGCTTATAATTATCGTTACGAAATTGTTAGGGCTGTTCCGTTTATGAATGGAATATATAAGACTTTCGGAATTCGAGCTAAAATTCCGGGAGAGGGACTAGAATTTCAGAATATTAACTGGAATTATAGAGATGTCGAGGGTAATAGAGTGTTGGAAATTAAAGGCTTTATTAATAATCCGACTTCCAAAAAAATTGATATTCCGGTTGTGCATGTAGAGCTTTTGGATGAAGATACAATCTTATTACAGAGTATTAACCAGAAGCCGACAATTCAGTCATTAAAGCCAGATGGAAGAGTGTCAATCGGTATAGTTATTAAAACACCTTCGCCAACCGCAAAGTATGTGTATCTGACTTTTATTGATGCCTACTAATTGTGGCGTTGGATGATAAAGTCTGCCAGATCTCTTAAATCATCAGCTTGCGGGCCAAAAATGCTTAAGGCGTGTTTGGCCTCTGCTATCAGCTCTTTTGCAAGTTGTTTGGCTTTTTCTAATCCATACAGGCTTACAAAAGTTAATTTCCCTTGAGCGGCATCTTTACCTAAGGTTTTTCCCATCTGCTCAACAGAGCCTTCTACGTCCAGAATATCGTCGGCAATTTGAAAGGCTATTCCTATCTTGCGAGAATAGCAGACCAGAGAATCGTATTTGTCTTGTGGCGCTTGCCCCAAAACAGCTCCGGCCTCAACCGCAAAACGCAGCAGGCGGCCGGTCTTCATTTCTTCTATGTGCTTGATAATCTCTTCAGGATTGTCAATATCTGAAGCCTTTTCGTTGTATAAATCCAGCATTTGTCCGGCAACCATGCCGTCAAATGCACCGGCGGCAGAGGCCAGTAAATTGACTAGTTTGCACTTGATGGCGGTGGAAAAGGGATTTTTTTCAGAGCTTATCAGTTCAAAGGCGTAGGTCAATAATCCATCTCCGGCTAAAATGGCGGTGGCTTCATCAAATTGTTTGTGGCAAGTGGGTTTGCCCCGGCGCAAGTCATCGTTATCCATGGCCGGAAGATCATCATGAATTAGGGAGTAGCTATGCAGGCACTCTAATGCCGCTGCGGTGATAAACGCTTGAGAAGCCGAAATACCAAAAAGTTTGGCCGTATTAGTGACTAAAAAAGGGCGCAACCTTTTTCCGCCATTTGAAACAGAGTAAAACATTGCCTCAACGACACGTCTTTCTTTGCCCTTGGAAAAGCTAAATAAGGATGAAAGTTTGTTGTTAAAGTCACTTGAAAATTGGGCAAGTTTAGCTATGAAATCTTCCATTTCTTACGCCTTTGGAGAAGAATCTATCGGGGATAAGCCTTCCGGAGTGAATTCTGTTGCAGACAGTGTGCCATCAGCTGTAGTTTCTATCTTTTCTATTTTTAATTTTGCAGCCTCAAGTTTGGTCTCGCAGAGTTGTTTTAAGCTTATGGCTTGTTCATAGGCTGCGACGGCATCGTCTAATTTAATCCTTCCGCCTTCTAGTTCCCTTACTATATTCTCCAGGCGGGAAAGCGCATCTTCAAAACTTAAATCTTTTATTTCTTCGACGTTCATCTTATCTGCTCCTTTTTGACTGCAAAGTATCTTATTATATTAAGTTTATAATATCAACCTTTGTTATGAGTTGTTTGTAAACTTTGTTTTTCATCCTTAAGTATAGCTAGCAATTAGCTTTATTAGAACTGGTTGAAGTACTTTTTGTGTGCTAAATTAGTTATAGTTGATTCTTGGTATAAACGGAGGTTAGGCAAATGGAAAAAAAGAAGATTTCAGATTGCGCAAAACTTCTTAAGGCAATGGGTAATGAGAAAAGATTGGAAATTTTGTATTATCTCTATGGCGGAGAGTCTTGTGTCGGTGATTTGGAAAAAAAAGTAAAACTCTCTCAGTCTGCATTGTCTCAACATCTGGCTGTGTTATGGGAGGCCGGAATCGTTAAAACCAGACGAAATGCTCAGACTATTTTTTATTCTCTTAAGTGCAATAAGGCCATCAATATATTGGATTTGTTGCAAAAAATGTCCTAGCGGTTTAGAAAATCTATCTGCTTGGTTTCGGGGTTATAGCAGATGGCGATTTGGCCGCGACGCAAATTATCTGCTTGGTGTCCGAATATTTGGCTGCGCCAGCCGCTTAAGGCGGGATTATCTTTGTCATTAAACACGCTTAGGGCATGAAGATTTTCATCTGTGGCAATGAGGCGTGCCACAACCCCTTCTTGTTGGCTGATGATTTTCAAAAGCAGTTTTAACAGTTCATACAGTGAAGAACTTTTGTCTGGCAAGTCTTTGATTTTTGGGGGAGTAACATATTCGCTTTCAGGAATATGGCGGCAGTGTTCCAAAACCTCCATAATCTCATCACCAAGTCTGCCGGAGGCAATATCTTTGCGCAGGTTGCGAATCTGGCATAATTCTTCTTTGGTTTTGGGATTGGCGGTACAGATGGTGAGTAAGACATCATCTTTAAGATAGCTTTGGCGTGGTGTATTTTTGCGTTGGGCACGTTCTTCCCGCCAGGCGGCAAGTTCTTTCAGAATCGTCAGGAAATGGGCATTGTGCGAGCGATGTTTTATCTTTTGCCAGGCCTCCTGCGGGTTGACCTTATAGGTTTCAGGGGCGCTTAATATTTGCATCTCTTCTGCTATCCAGTTTTGGCGGTTGAGTGTGGTTAATTTCTTTGTCAATTCTTTGTATAAATTAACCAAATGTGTGACATCGGACAAGGCATAGGCCAGTTGCGAATCGGTCAACGGACGTTTGCTCCAATCTGACAGGCGGTTGCTTTTATCTAATTTTATGTGTAACAGGTGGTTGACTAAATTTTCATAACTGATGGCCTCGCCAAAACCGGTTACCATGGCGGCAACTTGAGTGTCAAATAAAGGTTCTGGGATTTTGCCGCTTAGATTATAAATAATTTCAATATCTTGTCTGCCGGAGTGGAAAACTTTGGTGACTTTGGAGTTTTGCATTAGCTCAAAAAAGGCAGATAAGTTTAAATCTTTGGCTAGTGGATCTACTATGGCACAGCGGGTTTCTGAGCCTAATTGTATCAGGCATAGTTGCGCATAGTAGTGATGCTCTCTTAAAAACTCCAAATCAACGGTTACAAAAGAATTCTTGGCCAGATCTTGGCATAAATTTTCAAGTGCGGCGGTATCGGTTATTACTTCCATTGTTTATCTTCTCAATTTTTGTTTTTTCTCTTTTATCATGACAAGTTTAAGATTTTTTTAATCTTTGACTGAATTTTTGCTTGCATATGAAGTAAACTTTAAATATATAATCTCTGTCTTTTGTAAGTATTTTATATGAATTGTGTTTGGTTATCAGTTGGTGGTGCTTCTGATGATTTGAAAATATTACCAAAACCCAAAAATTATTTCTATGTCAAAAAAACAAAACACTCGTTTGTATGCAATCGTTGGTGCAGATGATGTCGCGGCAATTGCGGCTTTGAAAGATGCTTTGGCTCCTTATGTACCGAGGTATCGAGAGGGAAAGGAACTTGTTTTTAATAAGGCTGGGCATATCTTGTTTATTGAGCCCCGCCGACGTGAGGAACGGATGTTTGATACGATTAAACGTTTGGTCAGTCGCTACAAACTTTTTCCGTGTCACGTTATTGAAGAAAACAAGGAAATGAAAACTTCCTCTATCGAGTCAAAAAATGATGCTTCTAATTCTGTTGCGGAAATTGCAGTGATGAATTTTTCTGCTTCACAGGAAGGCTTTAGCCGATGGCAGGAGGTATTTCGCACCATTGCCGAAGGAATCTACCAAGAAGATGGCGTGTCTCTTTGCTTTAACGTTTATTATCGGAACCAAGACGGAACAATTCATGCCGTTTGTACCGATAGCAGAAATGCCGGAAAGAGGGTTTCTGAAGACACCCAAAAACTCGGAGAGGAAAAGTGGAAAAATGCCGTGTGCAAAATTGCGGCTGCTTTTGGTGCAGAACCTCAATTTAGACTGGTTTATTGCAACAGTCTCTAAGTTTTTTAGGAACCTGTGAGAACGGGTTCTTTTTTTTTGTTTTATTTTTGCTTTTAAGGTTGCTTTTGCTCTATTTTCGTAATAAAACTTATTTCCAGTTAAACTATTTTTAAGAGGTTGAATATGCAAAGCTATCGGACGCATACCTGCGGAGAACTGCGGGCGCAAGATATCGGCAAAGAAGTGAAACTTGCCGGTTGGATTCATCGTAAACGCAATTTGGGTAATTTGTGCTTTATTGATTTGCGAGATCATTACGGAATTACTCAATGCGTGGTCGACAGCAATTCCGATTTGTTTGAAAAAGTTCAGGCTTTGCGCCCCGAATCGGTGGTCGGATTCTCCGGCAAAGTTGTTGCTCGTGAGAGTGTAAATAAGCATATGCCGACAGGGGATATTGAAATTAAGGTCAGCGCGTTGGAGGTTTATTCCGAGGCTCAGGTTTTGCCTTTCCAGGTAGCTATCGAAGATGATGCGCCGGAGGAAATTCGCCTGAAATATCGTTTCTTGGATTTGCGCAAAGAGAGAATCCATAACAACATCTTGTTGCGCTCAAAAGTTATTGAGCGTTCTCGTCAATTGATGAGAGAACAGGGTTTTACCGAATATCAAACCCCGATTTTGACGGCTTCTTCTCCCGAAGGCGCACGCGACTTTTTGGTTCCTTCTCGTCTGAATCCGGGCAAGTTTTATGCTCTGCCGCAAGCTCCGCAACAATTTAAGCAGTTGTTGATGGTTTCGGGCTTTGATAAATATTTTCAAATTGCTCCTTGTTTTCGCGATGAAGACCCCAGAGCAGACCGCAGCCCCGGTGAGTTCTACCAAATGGATATGGAAATGAGCTTTGCCACCCAGGAAGATGTGTTTGCCGTTATTGAGCACACCTTGGGTACTATTTTTAATGAATTTTCTTTCGGCAAAACGGTTGACCAAGCTCCGTTTGTGCATATCCCTTTCCGCAAGGCTATGTTTGAGTATGGCTCAGATAAGCCTGATTTGCGTAATCCTCTTATTTGGCAAGATGCAACGGAAATTTTTGGCGAATCCGGTTTTGGTGTTTATGACACAAGAGTTAAAGGAGGGAATAAAGTCAAAGCGATGGTGGTATCTTCTGCCGGAGACAAGCCTCGTTCTTTCTTTGACAAATTGGATGCTTTTGCCAAGGAGGAAAATATGGGCGGTGTCGCTTATATCGCTTTTGCAGAAGCCGGAGCCAAAGGTATTGCCAAGTTCTTTGACCAAGACAAGCTTGCCAATATCCAAAATTCTCTTAATGCCAAGCAGGGGGATGCCATCTTATTTGTTATCGGCAAGGGCATGAAGTTTGACAAGTTCAGCGGCCGTTTGTGCAATAAGGTTGGCGAGGAACTCGGCTTGATTGATAAGAACTCTTTCAAGATGTGCTGGATTGTCGATTTTCCGTTTTATGAGGAAAATGAAGAAACCGGTGCCGTTGAGTTCTCTCATAATCCGTTCTCTATGCCGCAGGGCGGAATGGATGCCTTGCTCAATAAAAATCCTTTGGATATTTTGGCTTACCAGTATGACTTTGTTTGCAATGGTGTTGAGCTGCTCTCAGGTGCGGTGCGCAACCATGAGCCGGATATTATGTATAAGGCTTTTGAGATTGCCGGCTATGACCACAGCGTGGTTGATAACAAGTTCGGCGGCATGATCAGTGCCTTTAAGTTCGGTGCTCCTCCGCACGCGGGCTCTGCTTATGGTATGGACAGATTGATTATGTTGCTTTTGGATGAAGAAGTTATCAGAGACGTGATTGCCTTCCCCTTGAACGGCAAGGCTCAAGATTTGATGATGCAGGCTCCAAATGAAGTAACCGAGCAACAACTTGAAGATTTGCACATTAAAATTAATCTGGATTAGAATCCTTTTTGCTCTTGTTCCTAACCTTTGGCGGCGGTGTTTATGCAATCATTATAAACATGGCGGTCAGGTTGGGGGCAGGCGATGATTCCGCAAACAATTTTTTTGCCGCTGTTGATGAATTCCGGCAGTTCCCATGTTTTATCTTCCAGCTTGTAGCGAGCGAGGTCTGCCATTAGGCGGGCTTCCATAAAGTTCTCAAATTCTGAGGTGCAAATTGAGGGCTCTTTTTGAAGCCGTTGTTTTAATGCCACAAATTGTTTTTGGTGTTCGGGCAAAATTTCTCCCTTGCCGGATAATAAATCAGTAAAGCTTTGGCGGGCGAGGGGATTCTTCCAACCGCCGCCAAAGAGAACAATTTTATCTGGCAATTCTATCTCTTGAGGAACCAGGCTCAAGGCGTGGGCGGCAATATAGCCAGCAAAATATTCAAAAGTATGTACTGCGTCATTAAAAGGAATATTTTTGCTTTCTACATATTGAAAAATTTCATCTTTATGATAATAAGCCGGGTCTCCGGATTTGGGCAATGCTTGTTCGTAGAAATCTCGTCCAAAGTCAAATAGCTTTTGCAACATTTGCATATCTAGCTTGCCGGCTTTGCCGAAGTTGGCGTTTTCATCATAGGGCAAATCCGTATGACGGCGGACGAAGTTGTCCGTATATTCATTGAACGGGCCGGCATCGGAGCCGATTTTGACGCTTCCTTTTGATATAATGGCAAAATTAGCGGTGTTGCCACCGTTGTAATATATGCAGTCTCCTTGAGCGGCGGAGATATGGGCATTGTGCGGAGGCACCAAGGGCGCACCCTCAAAACCCAGCATTAAAGGCAAAGAGCGAAAGTCGTAAACAACCTTAATTCCGGTTAAATCTGCCAGCATTTGGCCGGAGCCCATTTGTACGGTGTAGGGTAGATTCCCAAGTCTTTTTGCCTGTGAGGGAGGATTATGGTCTAAGGTTTTGCCGTGAAAACCAATGGCATCAATGCTGTCTTTATCAATTTTGTTTTGTTGGCACATATCATTGATGCAATCGGCAATTTGGCGGATATATTCATCATGCAGGGCCTGAAAACCTGGTAATTTCTCTATCTCTTTTTTGCTTAAACCTTTGGCTTGATGGCGCAAATCTTCCATCTTTTTTTGCATGGCCTGGTCATATGGTTTGCTGTAAGAGCAGATATCCTTGATTTTGTTGCCGTCAAACTCGGTTAAAACCAGGTCAATCGCATCCATGGAATTTCCGGTCATGTTGCCGATGATTTTGAGAGACATTTTGAATTGCCTTTTATCTTATTTTATACCTTTTTTCAGGCTAGCAGATGTTTCTTTGGCGGTCAATCCCTTAAACTCTGATTGCGTTTAGGATGGCAATGACCGAGACGCCGACATCAGCGAATACCGCTGCCCAAATAGAAACTTCACCAAAAGCGCCAAGGCCTAAAACCAGAAATTTGACAGCAAGCGCAAAGATAATGTTTTCTTTGGCAATAAAGAGGGTGCGGCGGGCTATTTTGATGGCGGCGGCAATCTTTGAAAGTTTGTCATCCATTATCACGATATCTGCTGCCTCTATTGCCGCATCAGAGCCAATGCCGCCCATGGCAATGCCGATATCGGCACGAGCCAGGCTGGGGGCATCATTAATGCCATCACCGATAAAGGCTACTTGGCCGGGGTTTTGTGCCAAGCAGGTTTCCAAATGGTTGACTTTATCTGCCGGTAAAAGTTCGGCAAATATGGTGCTGATTTTTAGTTTATCGGCAATGTTTTGAGCAATTTGTTTACGATCGCCGGTGAGCATGACGGTTTGTTTGATGCCTAAGTTGTTAAGTGATGCAAAAGCGTCTTTGGCATCTTCTCTTATTTGATCGGCAATGAGCAAATAGCCAAGGTATTTGCCGTCTGCGGCAACATAAACCAAAGAACCGGCGGCAGAAACTTTGGGCGTTTTCAGGTTTAATTTCTTCATTAATTTGGCATTGCCGGCATGGATAATTCTGCCATCAACAACGGCTTTGACACCGAGTCCCGGCATTTCTTCAACGTCACCGGTGAGGCGGGAGAGTTTAAGCCTTTTGCCATAGCGTTTTTTGATGGAGACGGCAATCGGGTGAGATGAGTGTGCCTCGGCATAGGCGGCCAGCTCCAAAAGGGAATCTGCATCTCCTTCTTGAGGAATAATTTTTTCAACTTCAAATTTGCCATAAGTCAAGGTGCCGGTCTTATCAAAAACCAAACAACGAATTTTGGCAAGGGTTTCCAAATATACACTGCCTTTGACCAGAATTCCTTCTCTTGAGGCTCTGCCGATGCCGCCGAAAAAGCTGAGCGGAACGGAAATTACCAAAGCGCAAGGGCAGGAAATAACCAAGAAAGTGATGGCTCGATACAGCCAGGTCTCAAAATCCAAATAGCCGCAAAGGGGCGGAATAACCGCCAGTGCAAGAGCCAAGAAAACAACTGTCGGGGTATAATATTTGGCAAAGCGGGTGATGAGATTCTCAACGCTGGCTTTTTTGGCAGAAGCATTTTCTACCAGTTCCAAAATTTTGGCCACGGTCGAATCCTTAAACAAACTGGTGACTTTTACCTCTAGGGTTCCGCCTTGGTTAATGCAGCCGGAGACAATCTGATCTCCTTTTTCAACATTGCGGGGCAAAGATTCTCCGGTGAGGGCAGAGGTATCCAAGCTTGAAGCTCCTTTGGTGATGATGCCGTCCAGGGGAACTTTTTCTCCGGGGCGAATCAAAATAGTATCGCCAAGTGCAACTTTTTCAGGCGCGGTGGTAATCACATCTTCACCTTTGATGACGTTGGCGTAATCGGGACGAATGTTCATCAGCGAGGCAATGGACTTGCGGGAGCGGTTGACGGCATAGGTTTGAAAAAACTCACCAACCTCATAAAACAACATGACCGCCACGGCCTCTGGATATTGTTTGATGGCAAAAGCCGCTAACGTGGCAATCGTCATCAGCAAATTCTCGTCAAAAATACGACCGTTTTTGATGTTGCGGGCAGATTTGCGGATAATGTCAAGTCCGACTACCAAATAGGCGATAATCAAAAAAGCAAGATAAATTTTTGGCGGCAAGGGCAAAATAAGGGCTGAGAAAAAAAGCAAGCCGGCAATAATGATTTTGTATAGGCGTTTTTTTAAGGCTTTAGTCATTGGTTATCTCACAATCTGGTTCAATTTTGTTGGTAATGCGGCGAACTTCTTTCATCACAGCTTCATCGTCGTCGGCAAAGTCGATGCAGAGCTTTTGGGTCAGAAAGCTGATTGAAACGTTATTAATCCCTTTGATGTCTCGCAGGGCATTTTCCAGCTCGGCGGCGCAATTGGGGCAGTCTAAATTTTCTATTGTGTAGGTCTTTTGCATGGCAACCTCGATTAAACGATTAAATATATGTTTAATTGTATGGCAAAAAATAATAATTGTCAAGTCCCTTTATTTCAGCGAGGACAGTTCATATCAAAAATATCATCAATAGCTTTGTGGAGGAGTTTGGCCTCCGGGGTATCGGAGAGTTTGTAGAACATTTCTTTGCCGTCTCTGCGGCTGGCAAGAAGGCCCGCTTGTTTTAGAAGCCTTAGGTGGTGGGAAACAGCCGGAGAGCTCATGTTGACAGCGGCGGCGATATTGTTGACACATTCTTCACAATGGCACAAAAGCCATAAGATTTTGAGGCGCGAGGAATCGGCGATCAGCCCAAAGGTGGCGGATACGTTCTCAAAGGCCTGAGGGCAAGGCATTTTTTTGAGCATTGCCTCGGTATCGTCATGATGGTGATGTAATTTTTCCATATCATAAACTCCGTTTTTATATTATCCATTTGCGGGGAGTTTGCAAATATTTTTTGCAGAAGTTTATCTTTGGGCGGCATATTTTTGTTGACAAGGCGGTTTGTGTATTTTATAAGGGGCAAAGGTTATGCCGATTTAGCTCAGTTGGTAGAGCAACTGATTTGTAATCAGTGGGTCGGGAGTTCAAGTCTCTCAATCGGCACCATTAAAAACAAAATGCGCCTTTAAGAGGCGCTTTTTGTTTTTTAAAGTCGATTGAGGTTGAACTCACGGCCCACTTGGGTCGGGCTCGAGGACAAAAAACACCGATGCTCCGGTGTTTTTTTGCCGCAAGAGGCGTAGTTTTGTTATCTTTGAGAGGCAATGTAAGTTGCCGAATCAAAGATTAAAAAACAAGTGACCGCAGCGAGTTAGCGAACAAGAGTGAGCTTACGAGCCAGAAGCAAGTCTCTCTGGTAGGCACCATTAAAAACAAAATGCGCCTTTCAAAGGCGCTTTTTTGTTTTTAAAGTTGATTAAGGCTTGAACTCATGAGGCGATAATCTGACTTCTTGTCTTTAATTTTTTAGTTGAATTTTAATCAGGTTCTTTTATATTCAAGGCAGGCAGTATGAATAATGCTGTTTAGCACTCAGGTGCGAGGCTGTCGTAAGCCTATATTTCGCATGGTGTTAGGGCATAACATCATTATGTTGTTATATGTGTAGCAACAAAATTGCCCCGATCTAAGGTCGGGGAGCTTCCAGTGTATGTCCAATGGGTATCTTTTCTCTAAAGACTGGGGGAATCATTTTGCGAAATATGATTTACGAACTACCCCGACCACCTTTGTGCAAAAGGTGGTCTTTTGCGTTTTCTATAAAAATTTTTGACCCCGAATACAGCATCTAAAAAATCTGTTTTACTAACATGGTTGGGAGTATGTTATGAATACTAAACAAATGAAAACTGATTTTATGAAATATAGGGGAAGAATGATGAACGGTGAGGCCAACCCTATAGATGTCTACGTGGGAAATCGTCTCAGATTGCGCCGAGAAATGCTGAAAATTTCACAAGCCAAGCTGGCTTCATTGTTGGGTGTTACCTTCCAGCAAATTCAAAAATATGAAAAAGGCACCAACCGGATGGGCGCAAGCCGTATTTGGGATATGGCTTCAGTTCTGAAAGTGCCCGTTAATTACTTCTATGAAGGAATTGATGAAAAGCTTGATAAATATAGTCCTCGCAGGCTTTATGGAATTAATAATGAAGCCGTTGCAATCAACCCAGAATCTGATCCACTGTTTAAGCAAAGTAATATAGAATTGCTTATGGCTTTCGGAAAAATTAAAAATTGCAAATTACGACAATCAATTCGTAACCTGATAATTTGCTTATCAAAAACAACGTCTTATAATTCAAGCGAAAGTTTGGCTAAAAATATTGATTAGAAGCTGGTTGTAAAAAAGCACCCTCAGTAGGGTGCTTTTATTTTGAAAAGGGCTTTTTTATTTTAGCAGGCTTTCTGCCTCAGAGGAGGCTTGTTTCAAAACCTCGGCGCTGTGGCGGAGAGCGGACATTTCTTCATTATTCAAGCTTGGAACGGCAGCATCGTGTGCGCCAAGGTGGTCAACAATGGTGGGCAGGCTCAAACATACGTCTTTTACTCCCGCTACCTCACTGTGCAGGGTTGAAACGGTTAGGTCTCTTTGCTCATCTTTGATTATAGCCTCGCAAATGCTTACCAAAGAGCTGGCTATGCCGTAATAAGTTGCTTTTTTGCCATGATAAATCTTGAAGCCAACATCTATGACATCTTGGGCGGTTTGTTTCTTGAAGTCTTCATTTAACGGTCTTTTTAGGCGGGCGGCATATTCTTTAATATCTGAGCCGCCGATTGTGGCCGTGGACCAGGATACAAGCGAAGAACTGCCATGTTCTCCCATAACATATGCATGAATGGAGCGAGGGGAAACGTTGAAATATTCACTCAGCATCGAGCGAAAACGGGCCGTGTCCAAAACCGTGCCGGAACCGATAACCCGCTCTCTTGGAAAATGTGAAATATCAAGCACAATCTTGGTGATGACATCTACCGGGTTGGTGGCAATTAAGATGATACTTTCCGGTGCGTTTTCTACAATTTGGGGAATAATGCTTTGCATGATTTTGGTGTTGCTTTCCAACAGGGCCATACGAGAATCCGTAAGGGCTTTGTGGCTATCTACGGTGATGATAACAATGCCCGCACCTTTGAGATCAGGGTAGCCTCCTTGGTAAACCTTGCAACCGGCGTTAAAAGCTGCCGCGTGCAGAACATCTAGGCTTTCTGCCTCGGCCTTATCTTTGTTGATGTCTACCAAGACAATTTCTCCGGCCAGATTTTTAACCGCCAAAGTATAGGCTGTGGTGCTGCCGACGAAACCGGCTCCGATTATTCCTACTTTCATTTCCGTCTCCTTCAAAATTTATAAAGACACTCCTATATATAAAGTCATTATCTATTAATGTTAAGCGAAAAATTATTTTAATTTTGTTGACGAGTATGGGGTTTGAACTTATATTAAAAAAAGTTTTTTTATTAAGGATAGTTAGATGGCTTTTAAAACAAAACGTTTGTTGAAAAAAATGGTCTCTTGGGCCGGCTTGTTTTTCTTTGCCGTGGCCGCTTATATGCTCTATGTCCAGCTTTCTCGTTATAGCTTGCAGGATATTAAAGAGGCTCTCTTTTCCATTCCGGCTCATAATTTATGGATGGCTTGTTTGGCCTCTTTGGGTGGGTATGTCGCTTTGTCATCTTATGACTATTTGGCCCTGCGCTATATCAAACGCAAACTTGCTCCGTGGAAATGGATTTTTGCCGGGTTTATCGGTTTTTCGGTCAGCAATAATGCCGGGCACGCCATCGTCTCCGGCGGAACTATTCGCTATCGTCTATACACCAGGTGGCGTTTTCATGCCACGGAGATTGTGCGGATGGTTACATTCTCCGGGTTTACGTATTTGGTGGCTTGTTTCTTCTTGATTATTGTCGGCTATTTCCTGACCCCAAACCACGCTTTTGGCGCCGGCTCCGTTTCTAAGGTGACAACCGAGGTTGTTACGCTGGTTTCCGCCATTGGCTTGCTTATTTATTTCTGTGCCAGTCTCTTTTACAAAAAACCGATTATCATTAAAGAAGTGGAATTTGATATTCCCTCCTTTAGGATGGCTTTGGCGCAAGTGTTTATCGGCGCGGCTGATATTTTGATGGCGTCATTGGTTTTGTATTTTGCGCTTATCTCGTTTATGGATATCTCGTTTGATACCTTTATGGGCGTGTTTATCATTGCGCAGGTGCTTGGCGTGTTTAGCCAAGTGCCGGGAGGTTTGGGCGTGTTTGAGGGCTTGTTTATGTATATCATCCCCGGAGATCACAACCAGGCAACTTTGTTTGGCGCTCTTATTGCTTATCGCGTTATCTATTATCTGTTGCCGCTTATTTTCTCCGGCGTGGTGCTCTTTGCATATGAGGCTTATTTGAAATATGTGAAAAAACAACGCCTGGAAAAGTTGAAGATTTTTAGAACCGAAAATGTAAAGCAATTATAAAAAATATCCTCGCCAAACGCGAGGATATTTTTTGTTATTCTTCTACCAGCCAAGAACTTTAATCTCTCCCGCTGCCGTGCGGCCACGGTCATCATAAGTTTCATAACTTACTTTTTGAAACTCGTTTAACCTCTTTAAGCCGGCGCGCTCTATTTGCGTGACGTGTACGAATACATCTTTATCACCTTCATCGGGAGTGATGAAGCCATAGCCTTTGATACTGCTGTACCATTTGACTGTACCTGTTGCCATTGTCGTATTCCCTTATCTAAAATTGTTTATTGCAACCAGCAATTTCTAATTTAGAATAATACCAACTAAAAGTTTGTCAAGATGCTTTCTTAAAATCAATAGTAGCGGGCTATCCATTATTGCCTAGAAAGTTATTAACTTGGTTTACAAAGTAATCTTCCATACTTACCGGATCTGAGGTCATGTCTTGCAGATTTTCTATCTTGGTGTAGCCAAAGGGTGCACCGTCATCTATGCGTACCAGCACAACTTCAAGCGGCAGTGAAAGATTGTAGGTTTGTATGAAATTGTTTTCATCGTCATTTTGATAATTAATCATAAACATATTATATTCATCGATGAAATTCTGGTCATAGAATTGCTCTATCATCTCAATGGCGGCAGCGCAGGTATAGCAAGGCTCGTTGTTGAAAAAAATATAAATAATCGATTTGTCATAGCTGCTCTCATCGGCGTCAAAATAGGGTTCTATTCCTTGCGAGGGCATATAGCCATCGGTCGGGACAACCTGAGCTTGTGCGGAAAAAGCAAAGATCAGACCCAAAGCAAGCAAAAGTTTGCGCATCTGTTTCTCCTATTTTATACACTTATGTCAAAAGTGTATAGGTTATAACGGGGCGCAGGAAACTGTCAGCCAATTTTGCATTTCTGAGGGCAACAGCTGGTTTAGTTTTTTGTAGACTTCTTTATGGTAGTCATTGAGCCAGCTTATTTCCTGCTTGCTTAGGAGATATTTATTGATGAGGCGTTTATCAATAGGCACTAAGGTTAAATTTTCAAACTTTAGCATCGGCTGGGCAAAATCCGGATTGTTATCTTCAGCAATATAGTACAAATTCTCTATTCTGATACCATATTCTCCGGCAACGTAATAGCCCGGCTCAATGGATGTCACTTGGTTTTTCTCAAGCGGGGATTTGCTGCGGCGGGATAGAGAAACAGGGCTTTCATGCACGCAGCCAAAATAGCCGACGCCATGTCCGGTGCCGTGGTTGAAGTCTTTGCCAAAGCGCCATAATTCGGCTCTGGCCAAAGTATCAATGGCGCGTCCCTGAGTACCGCTCGGAAAACGGCTTGAGGCGGCGGCAATATGCGCTTTCAATACCTGTGTGAAGCTGTCTTTGATTTTATCTTCAACTTTACCAATGGCAATGGTGCGGGTGATGTCGGTCGTACCGTCAAGATACTGGGCGCCGCTGTCTAACAGCAAAACTGAATTGGCCTCCAAGGCACAAGCTGTTTCTTTTTTTGGCATATAGTGAACAACGGCACCGTTGGCACCAAAAGCGGCTATGGTTTCAAAACTCAAGTCTTTGAAGTTTTCTCCCTGGGCCCTAAATTCTTTAAGTTTCTCCGCAATGGAAAATTCATTTTGCCCTTGCCAGTTGTGTTCCAGCCAATACAAAAATTTGCAGACGGCAACTCCATCGCGGGTGTGCGCGCGGCGAAAACCTTCCATCTCAACCTCATTTTTTGCCGCTTTCCAAGAGAGAATCGGGTTTGCCAGGTTGCAAATCCAGATTTTATGATTTTTCATCAGGTTTTGTATCTTCTTGGGAGTGGCGTTGGGAGAAAGGCCGATTTCTTTGCTTTTATAGCGAGCGAGCTCAGCTTCTATTTTGTTTAAATCATTGGTAAATAAGCTTACCTCTCCTTCTTTGTCAACTAGGGCAAAAGCTCTTAAAACCGGAGTGTATGGCAGGCAGTCTGAACGCAAATTCAAGAGCCAAGAGACTGCCTCGCACTCGCTGATAAAATAAGCTTCCAAATTATTTTTGTTTATAAAATCCGTCATATAAGAAATTTTTTCTTCTACCGAAACGCCGGCAAACTCAATATCATGCTCAAAAATATCCGCAACCTGAGAGGATATTCTGGAACCTAGAATTCCGATGTTGTCTTCAACAAAGTGATGCTTTTTTACGGCACGATTCCAGAATTCAACCTCGCTTATGGAATGGCACCAGGGGTCATAGGCAATGTTTAAGCCGCTCTCGTCTTCTTTTTGGAGCCAGCTACCAATGCTGTCTGAAGTACAAATAACATTGACTTCTTCTGTATCAACTTCTTGGGCGGCTTGTAGCTCGTAGCGGCCGTCTACCAACAAAACAGCTTTGTCCTTAAACACAATCAAGGTTCCGGCTGAGCCGCTGAAACCGCAAATTTCATATAGCTTGTTTTCTTCTTTCAGCGTGGCTTCTTGGCTTAGAAACATATTACCGCGGGTGATGATATAGGCATCCCATTTGTGTTTTATCAATTCTTTTTGTAAGTCTGAAATTGTCATTGTCTTATGCCTTTTGCAGGAGGGCTGCGCGCCAGTTGTCAAATTCATATAACTTGCACAATTTTAGCCCAAGTTGTTGGTGAGAGGAAATAATCCAGTCTGTTTGATTGTCTACAAAACCTGAAAGAATCGCATAACCCTTAGCAGACAGGTGTTTTTGCAAATCCGGAGCCATTTCTAAAAGCGGACGAGCCAAAATATTAGCCAAAACTAAATCATAGGGGGCGTTTTCTTTAACCAAAGGGGCTTTGTAGCCGTCGCTTTGGCTTATTTTCAGTTTACTTTCCAGATTATTGTTTTGGGCATTGCTTTGGGTTACCAGCACAGATTCCTCATCTATATCTACCGCTACGATTTTTGCCTTGGGCCAAAGGCTGGCGGCTGCTAAAGACAAAATGCCTGACCCAGTGCCGACATCTAAAATCTTTTGGGGTACAAAACCGTTGTGATACAGCTCGCTGATGGCGGTTAAACACGCTCTGGTGGTTTGGTGGTCTGAGCCAAAAGCGGTGGCGGCATAAATTTGAAGCGGAATTTTCTTGGTTTGGGGAGCTTCTTTTTCGTGGATGCCATAAATGCAGAAATCTGCAACCTCAAACGGGGCAAAGCGGATGACATAGTCCTTGAGCCAGTTGGAACTTTCCAATTTCTCAGCTCTATAAGGCGGCAATGTAAGTCCGCGCTTTTTTGCGCTTTCTTGCATATCTTCTTCTTTGAAATCTTTGGCCGTGTAGCCTATGTATTCATCTTTGCCGTCATCGTCAAAATTTTGAGCGTAAACTTCAAAATATTCTTCTAAGAAATTTTCAAACTCTTCGCTTATCTGTCCTTTAGGATGAAAGCTTATCTGCCAACAACTGCTCATCATTTTGTAGAGTTATCCCTGATGTTATAAAATTATTTACTAAACGAAGTTTATAGTATAATAATTAAAAATAAATTTAATTTGAACAAGAAGAGGGGACCTCATGAAAAAATTATGTCTGTTGGTGTCTTTGGCGTTGTTGACAGGCTGTTTTAGAGCCGGGGATTATAATATTTTGCCTCAGCGCAATGATATTTTTACTATGTGGAACGGGCATAAAATTACTTTTTATGAGACGGACGG
>CALXVX010000091.1 GCA_944392215.1 uncultured Alphaproteobacteria bacterium
CTCTCTTCCTCTTTGTCGCCGGGAAGTAATTTTAATGCGGGATGTAGCTTTACCAGCTTACAACCTTTTTCATTACACATTCCGGCTGATATATCGGCAATCAGCACCAGCTCCTTAGCTGCATCTTTTATTGTTGCCTTGAAAGGAATGGTCGTTAGCCCCAAATAGCCGCTGAAACTCTCATTTAAATTTATGAAATATCTTTGCGGTAAAGGCCAATTGAGTGCTATTGATTTTAAATTTTCAGATCTCGTGAAATCAACACGCAAACCCTGATGCCCCTGATATTCGCGATTTAATAAAAACCATCCGGGCATAGTGTAGAGTTGCAGTGCCCCTTCTATACTCTGTTCTTCTTGTTCTTGTGGCTTTACTATTGTCTTGACGGTTGATAAGAGCCTTGCCTGCAATTCCTCCGTTTTGTTCCACTCCCCAATTCCTCTCTTATCATTTAAAACCGTACCATCAAACAATCCATATGACAGCAACGTTTTCCAGTCCCTGTCCAGTAAAGCTTTTTTCATTATCTGTCTACGCTCATAGGGGGTCATACGTCCGGAATCCCTGGCTAATTTATCTTCAACAGCTTGTTTGTCTCTTTGCGAATCTGAGTAGGCCACGACCTTCTTAAAATCTTTGATAATTAAAGGCTTATCCGTTTTCTGGTACGCAACAGCTTCACCCATCTCATATTCGTCATCATCGAATTGCAACGGAATCTCATTTTCCAGCAAAAAGTCTTGTATCTTTTCTTTCCAAAATTGGTAGCTTCTGAAACCTTTAATACCCAGCCTTAAGAGCACTGTTTTGTTTTCGGCTTCTTCATCGCTGTAGTCGGGGTGGAGTGACAAAACATCATCGCTAAAGTCTTCCTCTATCTTATTGCCGGGATATTTTTTATCAAACTCTTTTACCTCTTCTATATATTCTTTATAAAGATTGGGGTAGTCTATCAGCTCTCTTTTATCTTCCTTTATATCCAAAATAACTTTACCGCCCTGGGCATTGGCAACTTGCCAGGGGACGAGAAGAAAACAACCAAATAAAATTATTCTGAATATACATGACATTTATTTTCTCTGAATATTTAAATTTTGTTTTTCAATCACGATATATTATGTTACAATATAATGGTGTAGTAAACGAGAAAAACACTCTTAGGGATAAAATGGAAAAGAATTTGACAGATTATCTGACCGGAAAATGCCTGATCTCAACCCAGGCTCTTGAAGATGAGAATTTTACCAGGTCCGTCATCTATCTTTGTTCTCACAGCAAAGACGGTGCGGTTGGGTTTGTCGTTAACAAGCGAATCAAAGAATTTTCATTTAATGACTTGGCAGTGCCTTTGCATATCAATATTCCCTACCATTCAACCCCTATAAGTCTGTATCTTGGCGGGCCTTTAGACAAGGTTAGAGGTTTTGTCTTGCATTCTATGGATTACCTCAGAGGCGACACGATTGCTCCCGGTGGCGGAATCGCCATATCTTCCTCTGTTGATATCCTAACAGATATTGCTTTTGGCGTAGGCCCAAGAGAGAATCTCATTGCTCTTGGCTATGCTAACTGGGCGCCACAACAACTGGAAAAAGAAATCATCAATAACTTCTGGCTGGTGGCTCCGGCATCCCCTGAGCTTATCTTTCGCACCAAAGATGAGGACAAATGGGAAAAGGCGCTTGAGACCTTAGGTATTGACCCGTTGCACCTTTCACCTTCTTGCGGACGCGCATAGTAGTGTACGATTTTTTCGTTTAGTGTTTTGGAATTAATCTACTTTTTCAACCTCTGCTTCTGGTTTATAATCGAAAGTATCATTAGTCCTTTTAATGATACAACAAACTTATAAATTCAGAAATTGACGACGATGTTTCTGAGTCAAAAAATCGACACCCAACAAAAAAACAGCTTCTTTTAAAGAGGCTGTTTTTTGTGATTTTAAGCTTTTTTCCAAGTAGTACCTTGTGGCGTATCTTCCAGTATTATCCCTCGGGCTTTTAACTCCTCTCGAATTTTATCTGCCAAGGCGTAATCTTTAGCCTTCTTGGCTGCCACGCGCTCCGCTATTTTAGCCTCAATCATGGCTGCTTCATCATCGCTTCCACCTTTGAACCACTTTTCAGGATCTTGCCACAAAATTCCAAGCATTTCCGCCGAGGCCAGCAATCTGGCTTTTGCCTCTTTTTGGGCTTCTACCGTAGAGGCCTTGTTTAAAATATTAACCAACTCATGCAGATGGCTCAAAGCCAACGGCGTGTTCATATCATCAGCCAAGGCGGCAACAACTCTCTCATCAGGTTCGGCTTTGATCGTTTCCACATCTTTTACCCGTAGCAACGCATTATAAAACTTATCCAAAGTTGCTTTGGCCTGATTTAAGCCTTCAAACGTGAAGTTAAACGGTTGATGATAATGCGTGCTTAAAAACAAAAGGCGCAAGGCCTCAGCTGGAGCTTTCTCCAAAACCTCATCTATCAGATAGAAGTTGCCCAAAGATTTGCTCATCTTGACACCGTCTACCATCAGCATGCCGCTATGAACCCAATATTTGGCGAATTTCTCTCCGGGGTGAGCACACAAGGATTGAGCACACTCGTTCTCGTGGTGCGGAAATATTAAATCGGAGCCGCCGCCGTGAATATCAAATGTGTTACCCAGCAACTTTGAGCTCATTGCCGAGCATTCCAAATGCCATCCCGGACGCCCATAACCCCAAGGACTATCCCAACCGGGTTGGTCCGGTGATGAGGGCTTCCACAGAATAAAATCTGCCGGATTTTTCTTATAATCGGCCACTTCTATTCTGGCGCCCGCCAACATCTCCTTCATAGAACGACCAGATAAATAGCCGTAACCCGGCATCGAATCGACATCAAACAAAACATGGCCTTCGGCCTCATAGGCGTGCCCGTTTTGCAACAAGAGCTTTACCAGTTCTATCATCTCATTGATATATTCAGTCGCACGCGGACGATAATTTGGTGCCAAGACATTTAGTTTGGCCATATCGTCAATATACCACTGATAGGTTTCCTCCGTAATCTCCCGAATCGATTTTCCGGTCTCTTTGTGTTTGTTTAATATCTTGTCATCGACATCGGTAATATTGGAAACATAGGTTACATGTTCCGGCCCATAGACATATCTCAGCAGGCGGTACAAAACATCAAAAGCCACCGGCGTTTTGGCATTGCCCAAATGCGCGCGATCATAAACCGTGGGGCCGCAAACGTACATCCGCACATTAGAGGCATCTATGGGGGAAAACTCTTCTTTTCTGCGGCGCAGTGTGTTATAAAGTGATATTTGCATCTCTTTGGTTCCTTATGCCTCAATTCCCATCAAACGGCTATAAGCTTTTTCTCTGCCAATTAGAGGCAGTAAGGATTTTAACTCTGGTCCTTCCGCCTCTGCCGTTAGCGCCATACGAATGGGATGAAACAGCGCCCGGCCTGACTTGCCACTTATTTTTTTGAGTTCTGATATCCATGCAGAATAGGTCTCACCGTTCCAGGGCTCCGGTGGCAAAACTCCGGCCGCCTGCCTGGATAGCTCTGCATCTTCAAGTACAGGTTTAAGTTTTTGACAGCAGATTTTTTTCCAAACATTAATATCTGCAACCACATTCAAGTTGCCTCTGACAGAGTTCCAAAATTCCTCGTTGACACCAATTCTTGCCGCCACTTTTTCATAAGGAAGGGAGCGAACATAGTGGGTGTTGAAATTGCGCAACTCCTCGACATCAAATTTGGGTTGTGAGCGGCCAAGCTTGCTCAAATCCAAGCTGGCGGACAAAGTATCCAAATCATAAAACGGCTCAATGGCCTCAGATGTTCCGAGCTTAGCCAAGAAAGAACTGATGGCCATGGCCTCTATTCCCTCTTCTCTTAGCTCTCTGACACCAAGTGAGCCCAAACGTTTGGAGAGCTTGCCCTCAGTGCCGGTCAAAAGCGGCAAATGCCCAAACTCCGGAACCTTTGCTCCTAAGGCCTCAAACATCTGAATCTGCAAAGCTGTGTTGGTAACGTGGTCTTCTCCCCTGATGATGTGGGTAATGCCAAAATCGGCGTCATCAATAACGGAGGGCAAATGATACAGGAAAGAACCATCTTCTCTGATGATAACCGGATCTGCCAGATTGGCGGCATCGTAACGGCAATGGCCACGAACCAAGTCCTGCCACTCAATCACTCCCGGAACCAGTTTGAAACGGTAATGCGGGTGTCTGCCTTCTGCCTCATAGGCGGCTATTTGTTCTTTGGTCAGGCTCAATGCACCACGATCATAAATTGGTGGCAAACCTCTGTTCATCAGCCGTTTGCGCATAACCTCCAATTCTTCCGCCGTTTCATAGCAGGCATAAATTCTTCCCTCTGCCTGCAACTTGGCTACAACCTCCCGATATCTGTCCAAGCGGGCTGATTGGCGGGCTTCTTCCTCCCAATTAAGCCCCAGCCATTGCAAGACATCTCTTAGGGCATCTTCATATTCTTTTTTGGAGCGCAAAACATCCGTATCATCTATACGGAGCATAAACTTTCCGCCCAACTTGCGGGCAAGAAGCCAGTTGAACACTGCGGTGCGTGTGTTGCCGATATGCATATAGCCGGTCGGGCTCGGCGCAAATCTGACTTTTATGTTACTCATTTGAATTTTACCTG
>CALXVX010000092.1 GCA_944392215.1 uncultured Alphaproteobacteria bacterium
GCCTCTATTCTGCCGCCTCGCGGCCGAGTGGTGCCGAATGCACACTTGTATCCCCGGTTCCCGGCCTCTCTTGTTATCGTTGCACTATTTGTGCCAACACCTATATTTACAACAGCAGCAATTGCACCGGCGAATATGTTCCCTCCGGCAATAGTTGTGGCGGCAAATATGATAAATGTATTTGTGACCCCGCAAAATACATAGCCACTGCAGACGGTAGCGGCTGTAAGGATGGAGAGACGGCAGATACATCAAAATCTTGTATTGATAAAACCACCGGCAAAACTTTCTACACCTGTGGCAGCGACCCTTGCTATGGTCTGGCAGACAACACAAGTGAACTCGGCTGTGATAAATATTATGACCAATGTCCGAGCAAATGTCAGCTTGGCAGCACCTGCAAACCAACAGACTGCTCCGCCTATACTCTTGCCTCTTGCCCTGCCGGAGAAACTTGTGAATCCTGTACTCCCGGCTGTGGCGATACAGCGCCAAGGTATAAGGCCAAAGAATATGGGGGATTGGCATTTCAAGTAGATTCCCCTGCTAGTGGGAAAATCACCTTTACCATCACAGGCAGCAATTATCAAATTGATTGGGGTGATGGCACCATTGATACAAAAAAAACTCACACCTACAAAAAAGCAGGCCTCTACGATATTGAAATATCCGGTGATGTAAAGACTTTCTCAATTAGCTCTACCGGTCTCACCGCCAAACCAGTAAAATTATACTCTCTTGCTTTGCCCAAGGTAACAAAAATGGATTTTTCAGCAGCATGCTTCGGTGTGCGAGAGATGCTTGGTCAAAGCCTCGTCGGCGCTATTCCTGATTTGCCAGAGAGTTTAACCGACGGTAGTAACATGTTCCGTGGTTGTTGGAAACTTTCGGGAGGCATCCCCAAATTACCAAACGGTCTAACCAATGGACGATCCATGTTTGACAACTGCAAAGGACTCACTGGAAATATTCCTGAATTGCCAAGTAGCTTAAAAGACGGAAGTGCAATGTTTTTTTACTGTAAAGGGCTTACAGGCGGTATTCCGGCATTGCCAGATAGCTTGACTAATGGAACTAATATGTTTGCTGAAAGCAGTGGCTTAAATGGCAAAATAACCAGCTTTGGCAAGGGCCTGATTGAAGGTAGTGGTATGTTTTCTGAGTGTTCAAGCCTTACAGGAGATGTTCCAGCGCTACCCGATGGCTTGACCAATGGAGATAATATGTTTTATGAATGCAGAAGCCTAAACGGAAGAATAACCAGCTTTGGCACAAAATTGACCAATGGACAATTTATGTTTTATATGTGTTCAAACCTCACGGGAGATATTCCAGCTCTACCTGATACTTTAACTAATGGGAGACAAATGTTTAGAGGTTGTGGCAAGCTTAACGGAAAAATTACAAGCCTTCCAACCAAATTAAAAAATGGAAACTGGATGTTTTATGATTGTTACCGACTTACCGGCAGCATTCCCAAATTACCTCGAGGCCTTACCGATGGAGGAGGGATGTTCGCAAATTGCAGAAGACTTACGGGTAGTATTCCCACTCTTCCCACCAAATTAACTAGTGGAGCAAAGATGTTTCGTGGTTGCTGGTCACTCACGGGTAAAATCCCAGCTCTACCCAGTGTTCTTACGAGCGGAGAAGAGATGTTTTATAACTGTCAAAATCTAACGGGCACTATTCCAGCGTTGCCCAGTGGAATCACCAACGGAAGAGAGATGTTCTTTAATTGCAACAAACTCTCTGGTAGTATCCCGCAGCTGCCAGCAGGTTTAACCAACGGAACAAGAATGTTTACTAATTGCTTTAACCTCACTGGTAAAATTCCAACACTTCCAAAGGAACTGGCTGATGGTGGAGGAAGCTCTGGTATCCATGTCGATGGAGTAGATTTACATGAAGGTATGTTCGAGAACTGCAGAGGCCTCACCGGCAGCGTTCCAACACTGCCGAACAGTTTAATCGACGGAGGCTATATGTTCTCAGGTTGTAGTGGTCTCACCGGGCGGACACCGACAAAACCAAGTAACATTTCGACATACACGAATATCTTTGCTGGCACTCAAGTCACTAATGATGGTAGCTGGCCGGATAGTGCCTGGTAGAGATAAAAAAAAAGAGCGTTGGGCTTCCCAACGCTCTTTTTTTATCCTAAAGCACTCAGAAAAAGTGCTGCGGCCGTATACGATAATATCGCAATAACAGCCGTGAAAAACAAATCTAAAATAATTAGCCCCCTGTTTTTCCTGGAGAGCCAACTTTCATAGGCAAAAAATATAAGCCCCAAAAACAGCCAAATCCATCCGCCCAAATTCAGCACTGACAAAAGTGCAATGAATATTGTGCTCAGTGCCGCGATAAGATGCAAATTAACTCTTTTGGGAGGAAGGAGCGGAAACCCTATTAGCCCAAAGTAAAGTGCCATTGTCAGAACCGCCGCCCAATGATGGGGATTTGCTTCCCCATCTTCCGTTACGACTAAGATGATTGCACCTAAAATCAAGTAGGCACAAGCCAGCAACAAGTTGTTGCGTGCAAAATCGGAAACAATTTTCTTTTCCATGACTAAATAAGTTTTAAGTAATTACCCTTTATGTTGGCATGATTATATTGTTTTTTCTTTTTTTGTCAACAGTCGTTTTTCTGTGAAAAGCCCTGAAATTGTGCTTGTTTTGAGCCAAAATTTGGTATACTTTGACATAAATTGAATTTTTATTTTGAGGATGATAATGCCTGATTTATTTGAAGCAACTACCCCTGTGGCCAGCGATTATAGCGCCAGCAGTATTGAGGTTTTGGAAGGTCTGGAACCGGTACGCCACCGCCCGGGTATGTATATTGGCGGAACTGATGAGACCGCTCTCCATCACTTGGTGGCTGAAATTTTAGATAACTCCATGGACGAGGCCGTGGCCGGCTTTGCCAACAGAATTGATGTGACTATGAATGCCGATTACTCCGTCACTATCGTTGATAACGGACGCGGTATCCCTGTTGACCCACACCCCAAATACCCTGGGAAATCAGCCCTTGAAGTGATTATGACCGTATTGCACTCAGGGGGAAAATTTGGCGGCAATGCTTATAAAGTATCAGGCGGCTTGCACGGCGTGGGACTTTCTGTTGTTAATGCTTTGTCTGAAAAGCTTACTGTTGAAATTGCCAGAGATAAAAAACTTTACCGGCAAGAATATTCCAGAGGCTATCCGATGGGGCCGCTGGAGTTGGTCGGCAATGCTCCCAACCGCAGAGGCACATCCATCACCTTCAAGCCGGATCCGGAAATTTTTGGCGTCAACTCCAATCTTTCGCCAAATCGAATTTATCGAATGGCTCGTTCAAAAGCTTTTTTGTTTAAGGGAATTCACATCAATTGGAAATGCGCGCCTGAGGTTTTGGGTGAGGGCGAAGCAACTCCTGTTGAGGCAGAGCTTTGTTTTCCCAACGGTGTTCTCGATTTCTTAAATTACCAAATCGGCTCAAAAGGAACCATTAATCGTAAGCCCTTCTTTGGTGAGGCTGAGCTTGCAAATGATGAGGGAAAAGTTGAATGGGCCATAACCTGGCCGGAAGATGAAAATGGTTTTTGCAACTCCTATTGCAACACCGTTATTACTCCCCAGGGCGGTACGCATGAAATCGGATTTAAAACCGCTCTTATCCGCGGCCTCAAAGAATATGCCGAAATGGCTAATATCAAAAAAGCTACTTCTGTCACTGCAGAAGATTTCTTGAGCGATGCCTGCATTATGCTCTCGGTCTTTATCCGTGACCCGCAATTTCAAGGCCAAACTAAAGATAAATTGACCTCTACCAAGGCTATCCGCCTGGTGGAATCGGCGGTAAAAGATACTTTTGACCATTGGCTTTCTTCTGACCCTGAAAACGCAACGGCCCTTTTGGAATATGTGATTGACAGAGCCGAGGCCAGAAAGAAGAAAAAAGAAGAAAAAGCTCAAGCCAGAAAAACCCCCACCAAGCGCTTGCGGTTGCCCGGCAAGTTGGCAGACTGTTCGCAGGCGGCTGCGGAGGGAACCGAGATATTTATCGTTGAGGGAGATTCCGCCGGTGGTTCTGCCAAACAGGGACGCGACCGTTTTACTCAAGCCATTCTTCCCTTGCGTGGAAAAATCCTCAATGTGGCCAGCGCCTCTTTGGATAAAATTTTGCAAAACCAAGAAATCAAGGATATGTGCGAGGCTCTTGGTTGCGGCGTTAAGGAAAACTACAAAGAAGAAAATTTAAGATATGAAAAAATCATCATCATGACCGATGCCGATGTGGACGGCGCCCACATTGCCTCACTGTTGATGACATTTTTCTATCAGCAAATGCCAAAACTTATTGAAAACGGACATCTGTTTATTGCCACGCCACCCTTGTATAAAATCGCTGTCGGCGGCAAAAATTACTATGCTTTGGATGATGACGACAAAGACAAAATCCTTGCCAAGGTTGTTAAAGGCAACCAAAAGCCCGAAATCAGCCGCTTTAAAGGTCTTGGCGAAATGAGTGCTCAACAGCTCAAAGAAACAACCATGGATAAGAAAAATCGCTTGCTTTTGCAGGTTAAAATACCTTCAACCAACACAGAAGAAGGCAAGGAAGAAGCTTTTGAAACCAGGCGCTTGGTTGAGCGGTTGATGGGTAAAAATCCTGAAACTCGTTTCAAATTCATTATTGAACGTGCAAAGTTTGTCGATGATTTGGATATCTGATGATTCGAAAAATAAAAGACACTGACATAACCAAAGTTTTGGATATTTGGCTTGAGGCATCTCTGATTTCTCATGGTTTTGTTGGGGCTGATTACTGGCAGAAAATGCTTTCCTCCGTCAAGGATAATTATTTGCCTTATGCCGAAACATTTGTGTTTGAAGATAAGCATAAAATCAAAGGGTTTATCAGTATCTTGGATAAAAAACACATTGGCGCTTTGTTTGTTGCTCCTAAATTTCAAAATAAAAAAATCGGCTCAAAATTGCTGCGCTTTACTCAGCGCAGATATCCGCTTTTGAGCCTTAATGTGTTTACCAAAAATCCGTTGGCCATCGCATTCTATCAGCAAAACAACTTTAAAATCATTGCCGAGCAAACGGATCCCTCAACCAAAGAACAGCAGTTGCATATGAGTTGGGGCTTGGGCTGCAAAAGCGGCTTCAAAAAAAGATATTACGGAGATTCTTAAAACCAAAAACCGTCTTGTGGGGCGGTTTTTGGTTTATTGCTTTGCATTCACCAGAACGCGGCGCAAAATGTGACGGATTACTCGGTCAAAGTCATCCGGACCATTGACAACATGGCTGTTGTTGGGCGCGATGGATACAATCTTACCCCATAATGTTTTTACCTCTCCCGGGTTTGCTACATATGGCAATGATAATTTTCATGTTTGTCATAGTAATAGTATTAATTTTTAAGTTAAGGTGTTGGTGTATTGCCGCATTTTTTGCAACAAGCAATATTTAATCTAAAAAAAGATTGACATTTTATTTTTGTTTTCATATAGTCGCCTTGATCTTGGGGTTATAGCTCAGCTGGGATGGCTAAGCGAAAAGAACCCCAACGGGTGCTTTTCGTCTGCAACATCTTGGCTGCCTTGCCAAGCCAGGGAAGCGACAGCAACCGCAGCGAGGATAGGCGCCCAAGGCGCTTGAATGAGCGCTCGACCTATTATTTTGTTGCAACATGGGGTTATAGCTCAGCTGGGAGAGCGCTTGAATGGCATTCAAGAGGTCAGGAGTTCGATCCTCCTTAGCTCCACCAATTCCAAAAGCCCACTAAAAAGTGGGCTTTGTTTCTAACGGGGGTATAGCTCAGTTGGGAGAGCGAATGGTTCGCAATCATTAGGTCAGGAGTTCGATCCTCCTTACCTCCACCAATTAAACAACAAGACCGCAGCCTGTTTTCGGGACGCGGTTTTTTGTTTACCTTTTGGGTGGAAAATCCTCCTTTCTAGCTTACTAAGCTCCCTTCGGTTCGCTAAGTGCGCGTCGGTCACTCGGTTTGTAACGCTTGCCAAGAGACGCTCACGCTTGCTTGGCTCGCTAACAAACTGTCGCCTGTCGTTGAAAAACAACCGGAGCAACGGTTGTTTTTCTTCCTCCTCTAGCTTACTAAGCTTCCTTCGGTTCGCTAAGTGCGCAACTTCTTAGAATAAATTAAAAGCCGCCTCGCTAAAGGCGGCTTCTGGCTTCTGGTTTTGGGGAAAACCAAATATTTTCTGCAATATAATAGTCCCTTGCGAATCGTTAACTAACTGGACTTGTGGGCAGAAAGGGGAGCCTTCTGCCCTTTTAGTACATTCACGTCAATATATGTTTATTATAAACTAATATATTTCAAAATCTATTACTCACCTAAGGTTTTGGAATACACTCATTAGTAATAAATATACATATATCAACTTAATAGTTGCACGCCTTTAGAAAAAAAACAAGTCTTTTTATTTATTTCTTTATAGACAATTAGTTGTGCACTTTATAGCATCGGAAGATGATTAACTGCGTCTTTCAAGCGTTTTTCGGCAATTTCCACATAATCTTTATTATTGTCTATACCCACAAATTTTCTGCCTAATTTAATTGCGGCAACACCAGTGGTACCACTCCCCATGAACGGATCTAATATCAGAGCTCCTTCTTTGCTTGAGGCTTTGATAATTCTTTCCAATAAAGCCAAGGGTTTTTGTGTTGGATGTCGCCCAAACTTCTTCTCTTCCGGCGGGGTAGCAAATATAGACCATACACTGCGCATTTGGCAATGCGGTTTTTTTATCATGTCTTTGGGAAAATCTCCCTCTTTCATGGCCTGATAGTTGAAGTAGTGCTTGGCTTGTTTGCTTTTTCTGGCCCAAATTAGGCTCTCATGACTGGCCGTAAAATATTTGCAGGACAAGTTTGGGCTCGCATTGGGCTTAAACCAAATAATGTCATTTAAAATATGATACCTCAACTGCATCATGGCAAAACCGCAAGGATATAAACTATGATATGTGCCGGAAACCCAAATAGTGCCGTCCGCTTTTAACAACCGCTTACATTCTGCCAACCATTTTTTATGAAATTCATAGTTGGCTTCTATTCCACCGTCTTGATCCCATTTCCCTTTATTTATTGAAACCAATTTACCATTTTGGCAACTGGTTCCAACATTGGAAATCAGATATGGCGGGTCTACAAATATCATATCAAAGCTTTCATCTTCAAAGCTTTTTAATATTTCAAAACTGTCTCCTAAATATAGTTGATAATTATCCTGCATGACTCCCCTTTCTTGCTCTTATTATTGCGGAAGAGCCCTCTAAAGGCAACAAAATATTCCCATTATCCCCTAATATAAAAAGGCGCCCACAATGGGGCGCCTTCATCTCTTTGGGTTGATTATTTTACATCAAGAATTATTTCTTCTTCAGGGTTACCGACAACTTCAACAGCACCAGTTACGCAATTGGCTTGTTTGCAATATGGCTCTTTTTCATAGCTCACAGATGCCGTTGTTCTTGGCTCATAAACTGTTTTGTAAGTTGTTTTCTTGTAAACAACCTCAACCGGCTCACGCGTCTCTCTTACCTGAGGAGCACAACCACCGCACGCCGACTGCGTGACGACACCACATGACGGCTGAACCGTGGCAACAGCTACGCGAGGCTCCCGATAGCGAATAACCGGAGCTTGGCGAACACGGCGAACATAGCGGTAACAGGTGGTGCCATCAAAATAATCACAATTTTGCGGACGTGCCTGAACATTTTGATAAACAACAGTCTCTTCAACCGGTTCATCACTCTCAAAGCATGCACAAGCAGAAAGTGCCAATACAGCTGATACAATGATAAGTTTTTTCATGAGTTCTATCCTTGCAACAAGTTAAAATGTTTTGTAAATTTCCGATATTTTTGTTTAATATAGCAATTATTTAAAAAAAATCAACCTTTTTCTTATATTAGCCTTTTTTTCTTTACAATATCCTAATTTCATAACCTTGAATGAAATACTCTTTTCCTTCATGTGTCATTTTTTGAGTTTCTTCGCCAATATTCACTGCAAAATCTAAATTATTTTCTCCTAAACAACGGCGGTATACCAGCAACTTTGAATTAACTACCAACTCTTGATAGCTTCCATAGGCTAGAATATCCGATTTCTTTCTAAATTCTGCCCACCAGGATATGTGGCGGCTTAAATCACTATCTTCTTGCAAATCCAATTTGGGACGCACCTCCGAATCGCTTCTTTCTCTACATCCTTTTATTCCCCATTCGCTGCCATAATAAACAGATGGTATCCCCGGCAAGGTAAACAGCAATCCGTAAAGCGCTTTTAACTGATATGGATTTTTCAATATCGTGGCTATTCTTGAAACATCGTGATTGTCTAAAAAACTATACAGCTCTAGCCCCTCATAGATACCTTTTCCCGACTCAAACTGCCGCTTTAAGGCATGAGAGAGCTCAAACATATTATTATCATTGCAAGATGAATACAAGGCCTTATAAAGCTCATAATTGGTGCAACTGTCCAACATTTGCGGATTAACCAAGCGACGATAATCTCCAAAAACAGTCTCCCCCATCAGCCAAAACTCTGGATTGCGCGCCAGGCACATTTGTCGTAGCTCTCTTAAAAATCCATGATTTAAGTAATGAGCAACATCTAACCTCAAACCGTCAATTCCAAACCTATCCTGCCACATGGCTACGGCAGAAAGTAAATGAGCCCTCACCTCCGGGTTAGCCAAGTTTAGCTTCACCAAATCATCGCAGCCATCCCAGCCTTCATAACAAAAGCCATCGCCATAGCGGTTATCATGGCTGAAATCCAACCGAAACCACGAGCAATATCTTGAAGCTGACTTGTGTTGTTTGACATCCTCAAAAGCCCCGAATCTTCTCCCTACATGGTTGAACACCCCATCTACAACAACCTTTATATCATTTTGATGCAAAAAATCCACTAATCTTTTGAAATCTTCATTGTCACCTAAGCGTTTATCTACCTGAAAATAGTCAATTGTGTCATAGCCATGGGCAACAGATTCAAACACCGGCCCAAAGTAAACAGCATTTATTCCCAATGATTTTAGATGCGGGACCCAATCATAAATCTTATTTAGCCTTGGAAACACACCTTTTTGTTGCTCACTCGTTGCCGGAGCGCCACAAAAGCCCAATGGATAGATATGATAAAAAACGCTCTTTTCTGCCCACATACAGCGGCCTATTCTTCAACCGGTGCAGGATAGTGAACGGGACCACGTTTTTTTTTGCTTTTCTTTTTTTTCTACTTTGTAACCACCTTTGATGCACAAACGTTTATCCGTGCCGTGCAATTTGCATTTGACAGGGAAAGAGCTTTCTCCTTCTATTAAATCGCCGTCGGCGTCTCTTTCATAAACCGTGGTGGCACAACCCAAACGGCCGCAATTGAACTCGGCATCCAAGGTAAAGACGTAGCTGCCATTTGGAAACTTGGAAACAAAAAAGTCTTCATAACGAACTTTATCCGGCAATTCATCAGAGGCAGGGCCGTAAATATCATCAAACACTTTAGCCGTCTCCTCTTTGGTGATTGAAATCTCTGCCAAATTCTCACTTACGGCATTATAAAACAAATATAAGCCAGCCGGTTTGGCCGATACTGTCGTACTCCACAACAACGCAAAACAAAATGCCAGAAACTTCATCTTTTGTCTCCTTTTGTTACCTTTGTTCTCATCTTAAATGATAATTATTAAAAATTAAATACTTTTTTAGCGATTATGGCCTAATATAATGTCTGCTTTATAAAAAGTGAGGGGACGAATATGTTGCTTAATCAAATTACAAATTCTTCAACTGCCATTGAAATTACCGGACTTACGGCTGATTCCAGAGAAGTTAAACCTGGTTTTTTGTTTGGCTCCCTAAATGATGACAAGTTTATTGCCGATGCCATTGCCAAAGGCGCCGTTGCCGTTTTGGTCAAAGATGATTGTTTGGCTGAAATTCCTCAAAACATTGTGGTTATTCGCTCAAGCAATCCCGCCAAAGATTTTGCCTTGATGGCTGCCAAATTTTTTGGCAAAGCCCCAAAACACATTTGTGCTGTGACCGGAACCAACGGCAAAACATCTATTGCCGATTTCATCAGACAAATACTTACGCTTATGGGATATAAGGCGGCCAGTAGTGGTACTCTTGGCTTGATTAAGGGTAATAATCCCCCTATTCCCTCGCCCAACACAACCCCTGTCAGCGTGACTATTCAACGCGAGCTCAAAGAATTGGCCGAAGAAGGCTACGACTGGCTGGCCATGGAAGCCTCCAGCCATGGACTCTGCCAGTATCGTTTGGGCGGCGTGCGGGTAGAAGTGGCCGGTTTTACCAATCTCACCCGCGACCACTTGGATTATCACAAAACTATGGAAAATTATCTTGCCGCCAAAATGATTTTATTTAAAGAAAATCTGGTCGAGGGTGGAACCGCCGTCTTGAACGCCGATATTGATGAATTTGAACCTTTGGCTCAACTTTGCCTTGGCCTGGGCAAAAAGGTTGTCTCCTACGGC
Source organism: uncultured Alphaproteobacteria bacterium (assembly GCA_944392215.1). Lineage (GTDB taxonomy): Bacteria > Pseudomonadota > Alphaproteobacteria > RF32 > CAG-239 > CAZU01. Next base: position 10,558 of record CALXVX010000092.1, read on the forward strand.
TACAACGGTAAAGACATTTGCCTTATTCATGCCACACCTTTGGCTCATGGGCAACAACTTGAAATATCTTATTTCGGTCGTCCGCTTAAGATTGAGGTTCCTCTGGCCGGAGAATTTCAGGCTATGAATGTTTTGTGCGCCCTGGGAATGTGCGCCAAGCTCACCAATCGTCCCGATGAAGTTATTAAATACGTTTCACAAATTCATGGCGCCAAGGGGCGTTTGGAGCTTGTCGGCCAGACCAAAGACGGCGCTGCCATATATGTTGACTACGCTCACACGCCCGATGCTTTGGAAAATGTTATCAAAGCTTTGCGCCCGCACACTCAGAACCGTCTTCATGTTTTGTTTGGCTGCGGCGGCGACAGAGATGCCGGCAAACGTCCTATTATGGGTAAAATTGCCAATGATATGGCTGATGTTGTTTATGTTACCGATGACAATCCCCGTACCGAAGATGCCACCAAAATTCGTGACCAAATTATGGCCGCCTGCCCCAAAGGCCAGAATATCCCTGATCGTGCGCAGGCCATCCGCCAAGCAATTTCCAATCTCAAGGCCGGAGATGTCTTGATTTTGGCTGGCAAAGGACATGAAACCGGCCAATACGTTAATGGCAAAGTCATCCCCTTCAGTGATCAGGAAGAAGCCCTAAAATCTTTGGCTGAATTATAAAATAAAAGCCCCCATATACACCGCAACACAAAATTGGCACAAGAATTGCATATATTTATGTAAGTTTAACTGTCGATTTTTGAGGTTGTGGCCTTATGATGTATGTAAAAGCTATAAAATCCGCCGCTTTGGCAATGATAACTCTGGGCTTGCTGATGCCTGCAACTGAGGCAGGTGCGGTTTCTCGCATAAAAGATATTGCCGACTTTGAGGGAATTAGAGATAACCAGCTTATCGGTTATGGCTTGATTGTGGGCTTAAACGGCACCGGCGACAACATCAAATCTGTTGACTTTACTCGTGAGAGCCTCATCTCTATGATGGATCAAATGGGCATTAACGCTCGCGGCGGCCAAATCAAAGCTAAAAATATCGCCGCGGTTATGGTTACGGCAAATTTGCCTCCGTTTGCTCGTCAAGGAAGCCGAATCGATGTTACCGTCAGCGCTCTCGGTGATGCCAAAAACTTGCAGGGCGGAACCTTGGTGGTTACACCTTTGATGGGTGCCGACGGGCAGGTTTATGCCGTGGCACAAGGGCAAGTCGCCGTTGGCGCTGTTTCTGCTCAGGGAGCCAACCAATCCATCAGCAAAGGTGTGCCAACATCTGGGCGTATCCCCGGCGGTGCCATTGTCGAGACCGAAATTCCCTTTGAGCTTGAGAGCCTAAAATCTATCAACATTGCTTTACGCAACCCGGATTTTACCACCGCACGCAGGGTTGCCGATGCCGTCAATGCCATGATGGGAACCAATGCCGCCCAAGCGACCGACCCGGCAACAATCGTACTTAACATCCCATCTTCCTATCAGGGAAAAATTGTTGATTTGATGACCAAAGTTGAGCAGCTACAAGTTCAGCCCGACCAATTGGCAAAAGTCGTAATTGATGAAAGTTCGGGAATTGTTGTCATCGGCAAAGATGTCAAAATCAATCGCTTGGCGATTGCCCAAGGCAACCTCACCATCAAAATTACCGATGTGCCGATTG
>CALXVX010000093.1 GCA_944392215.1 uncultured Alphaproteobacteria bacterium
AGACAGTCGGCTTGCAGCCAATGTGTGGCCAAAGATAGCTGCGGGCTTATAAATAGTCAAGCCAAAGTCATAGAAATCAGCGATGATGCTAATCGGCAGTTCACGCCGGGAGAAATTGTCACCGTCAAACTGGATACGACTTCCGGGTTCTGGGCGGTTTTTCTTAGCTATGGATTACCGCTTATCCTTATGCTCGCAGCGCTGATAAGCGTCTATCTGGTAAGCAAAAGTGAAATAAACGGTGGCATATCTGCAATAATTATCTTGATTCCTTATTATTTCTGGCTATCCTTAAACAAGAAAAGAATAGCCGGCAGGTTTCGGTTTAGCATCTCAAAAAAAGAATAATTGGATTATAAAATGGACGATACGGTTCTGTTAAGTGTTCTGGCTTTAGGCGGAATAGCGATAGTTTCTGCCATTGTTTTGTATTTGGTTTCACGCAAATTTGCAATCGCCGAAGATGTCAAGATTGTGGAAATAGACGCGCTGTTGCCCCAGGCCAATTGCGGCGGCTGCGGCAAAGCCGGCTGCCACGATTTTGCCCAAGCCTGCGCCTTTGTAGATGAGAAAGGTTTTGCCGGCTTGTATTGCCCGGTCGGTGGCCAACAAGTGATGGATCAAATTGCCGCCCTGCGAGGTTTTGCCAAGGTTGAAAAGAAACCAACCGCTGCGGTTTTGCGTTGCAACGGCACTTGCCAAAACGCGCCCTTAAAAGTCAGCTACGATCATATAACCAGCTGCCGCATAGCTGCCCGCATCTCAAGCGGCCAAACCGGCTGTCCGACAGGCTGCCTGCGTTTGGGTGATTGCATCAAGGTCTGCAAATTCGGCGCCCTAAGCATGAATAAAGAGACAGGCATTCCGATTATAGATCATAACAAGTGCACATCTTGCGGCGCTTGTGTAAGGATGTGCCCGCGGGGACTGTTTGAAATCAGACCCAAAACCGAAAATGGAGAAATGCTCTATGTTGCTTGCCGCAACACCCAAAAAGGCGCCATTGCTCGCAAAAACTGCAAAGCCGCCTGCATTGCGTGCCAAAAATGCACCAAAGTTAATGCAGAAGTAAAGGTAGAGAACAATTTGTCCTATATTCCGGATACGGTTTCGGCCGAGGAATTTGGAAAAGCTCTGCGCGAGGCCTGCCCAACCGGCGCCATCATTTATACCAAAGAGGAGAAGAATAATGACTAAGATAAAAACGTTTCCTCTCGGCGGCATTCATCCGAATAAATATAAGATTACCACAGATTCGCCGATTACTTTTGCCGGTCTGCCGGAAACGGTTTATATTCCGGTCAAACAGCATATCGGCGCCCCGGCCAAAATACTGGTCAAACCTGGAGATAAGGTAAAGGTGGGAACCCTTTTGGCAGACGCAGACGGTATTGTCTCGGCCGATGTCCATTCTTCAGTCTCCGGCGAGGTCTTAAAAGTAGAGGCCATCGAAGGCGAATTTGGCTATGTTGAGGATATGATAACCATCAAGGTTGAAGGCAACGAGTTTGAACCATCCATTGACAGAAGCCTGGATATTGATAGAGAAATACCTTACACGGACGAAGAAATTATTGCCAAAATAAGAGAAGCCGGTATTGTCGGTATGGGCGGGGCAGGATATCCCACCCCGGTGAAAACCTCTATTCCGGAAGGAAAAAAGGTAGACACACTCATCTTAAACGGTATAGAATGCGAACCGTTTTTAACCGCTGATGACCGCCTGATGGTAGAAAAAGGCGAGCAAATTGTCATTGGCGCCAAGATATTAAACAAGATTTTAGGCATTCAAAACGCCATCATTGCCATAGATGAGAATAAGCCCAAAGCAATCGAAGTCCTGAGCAAGATAACCAAAACTTATGTTGGCGTAAATGTTCAGGTCTGTGCCACCAAATACCCGCAAGGAGGCGAAAAGCAATTAATCACGGCCATCACCGGCCGCGAGGTTCCCTCCGGTAAACTTCCGGCGGATGCAGGTTGCTTGGTCCAAAACGTAGGTACGGTTTTTGCTATTTATGAAGCGGTCATGAAAAACAAGCCTTTGTTTGAAAGAGTTGTGACCGTAAGCGGCGATGCTTGCTCGCACCCGGCCAATTATTTGGTGCGAATAGGTACCCCGGCATCATACCTGCTGGAAAAAGCAGGAGGAATTACGCCGCAAACGGCACAAGTCGTATTTGGCGGCCCCATGATGGGCACATCTGCCTTCAATATTAATGCCCCCATCACCAAAATCACATCGGGGCTATTGCTCCTTTCAGACAAGATATCTGCCAAGCATCATGAGGAAGATTGTATCCGCTGCGGCAAATGTGCCGAAGCCTGTCCAATGGGCCTGCAGCCGTTTCTAATTGGGCGCTTGATGCGTGCCAACCAAATAGATGAGGTAAAGAACTGCCACGTTTTAGATTGTATTGAATGTGGCTGCTGCGCCTACATATGCCCGGCACACATACCACTTTTGGATTATTGTAAATTGGCAAAAATAGAACTGAAAAAGAAGAAATAAACATGCTGAAAATATCAACTGCTCCTCATATGCAAACCAACCAAGACACCAAATCCCTAATGAGGGATGTTGTCATCGCTTTGTTGCCGGCGGCATTAGTCGGTGTTTTATTTTTCGGCATCAATGCTCTTTTGGTTATTCTGACATCGGTTGCTGCCTGCGCCGGGTTTGAGTACTTGTTTAATCGTTATTGCTTTCACAAAGAGAACACGGTAACAGATTTTTCAGCCATTGTCACCGGCTTATTGCTGGCCTATAATCTGCCGAGTTCAATTCCTCTATGGATGGTTTTGGTCGGCGCTTTTATGGCTGTCGTTGTCGGCAAGCTTTGCTACGGCGGACTGGGCAAAAATATTTTTAATCCGGCATTAGTCGGTCGTGTGTTCTTGTTTATATCTTTCCCAGTGCAGATGACATCTTGGCCCAAACCGGAATTTTTGAAGTTTTTGGATATGGATGCCCAAACCGGCGCCACCACATTGGGAATCCTAAAGCACATAGACGGCCAGACCTCTGCCACATACATCAATGCCAAACTGCCAAGCTATTTTGATATGTTCATCGGCAATATCGGCGGTTGTATAGGTGAGGTTTCAGCTCTTGCCTTGTTGCTCGGGTTAGCCTACATGCTTTGGCGCAGAGTCATCACCTGGCATATTCCCTTTTATTATATCGGCACGGTCTTTGCCATCACCGGGCTAATGTGGCTCATCACCGGTGATGTCCGCTATGATCCTCTCACGCATATTCTTTCTGGCGGCTTGATGTTGGGTGCCATATTTATGGCCACAGACTACACCACATCACCCATGAGCAAGAAAGGGCAGATTTTATTTGCCGTTTGTTGCGGTATTTTAACGGTAATCATCAGATTATACAGTGCATATCCGGAAGGCGTGTCTTTTGCCATTCTAATCATGAATGCCTTTGTGCCGCTGATAGATAAATATATGCAGCCCAGAGTTTACGGACAACGGAGATAAGCCATGAATTATAAGACTTTTCTGAAAATGCTTATCACCCTGACGACAATTGCCGTTCTTTCTGCCTTTGTCCTTTCAAGTGTATACAACCTCACCAAAGAGCCCATAAAAAAAGCTCAAGAGCAAAAACAACTTGAAGCCATTTCCGAGGTAGTAACGGATTTTGATAACGATCCCTTTGCTGAGAAGATGATTATCGCAACACCGGATAAAAAAGATAAATTAGAGTTCTACCCGGCCCGAAAAGATGGCAACATCAACTCTTTTGCCATCAAAACCTATTCAAACAACGGCTTTGGTGGTCGCATAGACCTGATTGTCGGTTTCTACATAGACGGCGCCGTAAAAAGCTTCAAACTCTTAAAGCATGGGGAAACGCCTGGGCTTGGCTCCAAAGCAGACGAACCAAAATTCAAAAACCAGTTTGACGGTTTTAATCCCAATCGCCACAAATTTAAGGTCAAGCAAGATGGCGGCGAAATAGATGGCATAACGGCCGCCACAATAACATCCCGTGCGGTCATAGACGCTATCCAAAGAGCGGTAGACGCATACAACAACTTTAATGCAGGTAAATAAGATGAATAAAACAAGTTATGAGAACCTGACCAGAGGAATAATAAAAGAAAACCCGACATTTGTAATGCTGCTTGGCATGTGCCCGACTTTAGGCGTCACCACTTCAGCATTCAATGGGTTAGGCATGGGATTGGCGACCTTGTTTGTGTTGATTTTATCAAATTCAGCCATCTCACTAATCAAGAATTTTATTCCGCCCATGGTGAGAATTCCGTCTTATATTGTGGTTATTGCCGCTTTTGTCACCGTAATTGACTTGCTGATGTCTGCATACTTGCCGGGATTGCACGCGGCTTTGGGTATATTTATTCCGCTCATTGTTGTAAATTGCATCATCTTGGGCAGGGCAGAGGCCTTTGCCTCCAAAAACAACTTGTGGCAGTCAATATTAGATGGTATCGGCATGGGAATAGGCTTTACGATCGGGCTGACCTCTCTTGGAATTGTAAGGGAGATTTTGGGTAATGGCTCTGTGTTTAACTACCCGCTTGTCGGAGAAGATGCCACACCGATGTTGCTGTTTATTATGCCGCCGGGAGCTTTTCTGGCGTTGGCTGGGCTGATTGTATTGTTTAATAAGTTGCGGAGGGCTTAAGATATGGCATATTTAATGATTTTTATCACCGCAATTTTTGTAAACAATATTGTCTTGTCACAATTTTTGGGAATTTGCCCGTTTTTGGGTGTGTCCAAGAAGATATCAACGGCAGCCGGCATGGGCTTTGCGGTCATGTTTGTTATGACCTTATCAACGATTGTAACTTTTCTGATTTATTACACGTTTTTGCAGCCTTATAACCTGACCTTTATGATAACTGTCACATTTATTTTGGTAATTGCCGCCTTGGTGCAAATGGTAGAAATTATCATCAAGAAGGTCTCTCCGGCCTTATACCAGGCTCTGGGCATATTTTTGCCGCTGATAACCACCAACTGCGCAGTTTTGGGTATTGCTATTTTGACGATTCAGAAAAATTACACGCTGCTGGCCGGTGTTTGCTACGCCTTAGCAAGCGCCATGGGCTTTACGCTGGCAATTGTCATTTTTGCAGGTATCAGAGAAAGACTTGCCTACACCAAAATACCGGTTGCCTTGCAGGGTACCCCCATAGCTTTAATTACGGCAGGTTTATTATCAATGGCATTTATGGGCTTTGCCGGCATCAGTAATTAATAACCCCTTCATTTTCTTGATGATCTGATCAAACATCTGCGGGGTTAAAACACCGGTATTGATGTTGTAGCGCGATGTATGATAAGAATTAAGCATCACCAAATTGTGGTTTGGCAGAAAATGCAAAGCCCCATGTGCGAATTTATAGACAGCTTTTTTGTAACCCAAAATTCCGAGTACGGCATTGTGAGCAACACCGCCCAGAGTAAGGATGAGCTTGAGGTTTGGCATAGAAGCTATTTCTTGCTGGAGATAGCGTCCGCAATTTTTGACCTCATCGCCGGTAACCTTATTTTGCGGCGGCACACAACGCACGGCATTAGTAACTCTCACGTTAATAAGCTCAAAACCGTCATCCTTACGTTTGCCATAATTACCCTTGGCAAAACCATTGTCCTTCAAAATAGGGTAGAGGACATCGCCGGCATAATCATTGGTAAAAGGTCTGGCTGTTTGGTTTGCACCATTTAAGCCGGGAGCCATACCAACGATTAAGACTTCAGCCTCCAAACTCCCAAAAGGGGGAACCGGTCCATTGTAATAAGTCGGAAATTTTGCCACATTTTGAGCACGAAATTCAAGTAACCTCGGACAAAGAGAGCAAGATTTATCTGGACAACAAAACGACATAAGAACAACTCCTTCAAATATTTTTTATCAATAGAACATACTCTGCGTAAAAAAAAACTTAAAAAATTTTCATATTTTTTGATACCACCCCCTTTAAAAGTGATTTTGCAAGGATATGTAGAACGGGTAGAGCACAGGATTGTGCTTGTTATAACGTGAACGTCAACTTATTTTAAAACAAAAATCTATTTATAAATGGAGTTTTTATAAAATGAAGAAAACATTATTACTTGCAAGTGTTGCCTGTTTAGTAGCTGCCTCAGCCAATGCTGAGATGATGAGTAGCATGAAGGAAATGAAACCCTACGTTGGTGTTGACTACGCCTACACTAACCTTGACCTCAAAGGTGCTGCCAAGCATGCTAAAGAAAACTTCAACTCTGCCAAGATCAACGCCGGTGTTGAGATGGGCAAATATGCCAGCTTAGAAGCTTTCTACCAATTTGGCGGTTCTCGTAAAGCTCACCTGAGAGAAGATCAGGGCGGCGGCACCAAAAAGTTCAAATTCAATGCCTATGGTTTGGATATGTATGGCTATATGCCTCTTGGCTGCGCTCAAAAATTCAGCTTGGTCGGGACAGCCGGTCTTGCCATTTATGACACTGAGTTGAAATACAACGATAAAGTAAGCAAGAGCAAAGTAGGCTACCGTATCGGTGGTGGTGCTCAGTATCAACTGACAGACCACATGGCAGCTCGCGTAATCGGACGTTATGGTTATATTGGCTCTCGTGATTTGAATCACATTGCCGAGGTAACCGCCGGTTTGAAATATTCTTTCTAATCGGATAGACTCTCCTTTATAAAGTGAAACCGCCTCTGTTAAAAACAGGGGCGGTTTTCTTACGGCAAACAATCAAATGAAGCAATTATTACCAGGCACCGTCAGGCCAGCTGCCATCGTTGGTAACTTTGGTGCCGGCAAAGATACCAGAATAATACTCCAAACCACTGGGCTTTTTAGGAGCTGTTCCTGTAAGGCCACTGCACCCCTGAAACATTCCCGCATTGTCCCCCCCACATACCATCGCCCAACTATCTGGGTCAGTGATACACGCTCCAGCAGAGTTAAGTCCTGCCGGTAATGGTGGAATAGTTCCGGTAAGCCCACTACAGTTTTCAAACATAGCGGTCGCTCCCCACAAAGTTCTTGGCAAAGAGGGGACCCCTCCAGTAAGGCCTCTACAGTTCCTAAACATCATATGTGCGATGACTAGTTTTGGTGGCAAGGCAGGAATAGTACCTGTTAATGTTGAACAGCCCTCCTCAAAAGACATAGAAGTTACCTGTGACAAGTTAAGCGAATGTAGCTTTATTGGTTTAGCGGTAGGTTTAGCGTTAATTGAGAAAGTTTTTACGCCGCCAGACACTTCAATGTTATAGAGCCCGGCGGTTGTGTAGGTATGAGATTTGCTGGTGTCAACATTGCCATCACCCCAGTCAATCCGCCAGTTGCTGCCCGTGATAGTAAACGCTATTTTTCCTTTGGCCGGGGAATCCACTTGAAAAACAAGTTCCTTAAACACCTTATATTTCGTTGTGTTGTTTCCGCAACCAGGAGCACAACTTCCACAGATGGATCCTGCCGGGCAAGAAGAAAGCGTATAGCCCGAACAATTCCTGGGCAAACACTTATATCTTTTAGTGCTGTCTCCACAGCCAGGTGTACAAGTTCCACAATTAGAACCGGTTGGACAAGAGGCCAGAGTGTAAGCTGAGCAGTCCTTAGGTGTACAGCTTTTCTTATACCTAGGAGCATTGTCGCCACAGCCGGGAGTGCAGGATTCACAAGTTGAGCCAGAGGGGCAAGAGGTAAGCGTGTAGGCAGAGCAGTCTGTTGGTTTGCAGGTGCTGCCAAGCTGACATTTGCTTGGGCATTGGTCATAATACTTATCACAGCCGAGTTCGCTCGTGTTGTCTGCCAGACCATAGCAAGGATCTGCAATGCAGGTATAAAGTGTTTTGCCGGTAGTTTTATCAACACAAGACGTTGAGGTATCTGCCTTTTGGCCGGTGTCACAGCCGCTACCATCTGCCGTGGTGGCATATTTGTCCGGGTTGCAAATACATTTATCATATTTGCCGCCACAACTATTGCCGGAGGGAACATATTCGCCTGTGCAATTGCTGCTGTTGTAAATATAGGTGTTGGCACAAATAGTGCAACGATAACAAGAGAGGCCGGGAACCGGGGATACAAGTGTGCATTCGGCACCACTCGGCCGCGAGGCGGCAGAATAGAGGC
>CALXVX010000094.1 GCA_944392215.1 uncultured Alphaproteobacteria bacterium
TTTCCACAATTTCTTCGGCATATACCTTATATTTATTGAGATCAAAGTTTCTAACTGCAAAATATCCGCCGATGGCAATAATGATGATTATGCTGAAGACGATGGAAGATAAGATTTTAATAAAACGCATGAATAATTACTCCCTGAAATTTAATCCCAAGACATCGAACGCCTGACGGAAATGTTCCGGCACCGGCGCGGTTATAATTTGTTTCTTATGATATATACCGGATAAATCAATTTTGTATGCATGCAAAAAAAGTTTATCCGCCAATTCGGCAAAACGCTTTCTCTCTCGTCCAAAATACTTGTCATCACCCACAATCGGACAACCGATATACTCAAGATGAGCCCTGATTTGGTGAGTTCGTCCGGTTAGAGGGGCGGCCTCAATAAGGGAAAAAAGCTCCCCGGTCTCATCCAAGACCCGATATTGAGTAACGGCCTTTTTGCCATCACTCAAAACTTGCATTTTTTCGCCCACTTTTTCAAGCGGAGCTTTAATATCCCCTTCTTTAGCTTTTGGCACGCCGCGCACCAAAGCCAAATATATTTTGTGCAGATTACGGTCCTTAAAAGCTTTTGTAAGCAACTCGGCACTTTTTCTGGTTCTGGCCAAGACCAAGACCCCGCTGGTGTCTTTATCGATTCTATGCACCAGCTTTGGCGCCTCTTCCATTTCAAACTTCAAGCCCTCAAGCATCCCGTCCACATGGCGCGAGGTATTTGTTCCGCCCTGCACGGCCAAACCTGAAGGTTTATTAAGAACGATGATATTTTCATCTTTATAAATCACCAGCGAGCGGATATATGCTCCATCTTTGGCGGAGATACCTTGTTTTGATGTTTTTTCCTCTTTTTCGGCCTCAAGTGGGGGCACCCTGATTTCCTGCCCGGCCACAAGTTTCAAAGAGGCTTCGGCCCTTGCACCATCCACTTTAATTTGTTTGGTTCGCAATAGCTTATTAAAGCGGCCCAGCGAAAGCCCCGGATAATATTTCAAAAACCAGCGATTAAGCCGCATGCCATCATCTATAGGTTTAACTTTAATCAGTTCAACGCCCATTTTGGCTCCTTAAAAATCTCAATTTTCCGGCTCTTTTTTACTGCGCGCAGCCTGTTTTTGAGCCCTGAGTTTATCAAAATATTCCACCCGTTTTTTAACCTCTCTCTCAAAACCTCTATCAACCGGAAAATAAAGTTTTACCCGTTTCATTCCATCAGGAAAATAGTTTGCCCCCGAGAACCCATCCTCACAGTCGGGATCATATTCATACCCCTCGCTGTAACCAAGCTGTTTCATCAACTTGGTCGGCGCATTAAGAATGTTCTTAGGCGGCATCAAAGAACCCGTCTTGCGAGCCAAATCTCTGGCTGCATACATAGCCTTATAAACTCCGACAGACTTTGGCGCGGTAGCAAGATAAGCGGCCAACTGCATAATCGCCAAATCCCCTTCCGGCGACCCCAAACGGTCATAGACTTCCCAACAGGCAATTGCCTGGGTCACAGCATTGGGATCAGCCAAAGAAACATCTTCAACCGCAAATCTTGTCATGCGCCGCAATAAATATTTTGGATCCTCGCCGGATTCGAGCATTCTGGCCACCCAATAGAGAGCCGCATCCACATCTGAACCGCGCAAAGATTTATGCACGGCAGAAATAAGATTATAGTGCCCGTCACGCCCTTTGTCATAGATTGGCGCCCTAGAGCGAACAATTTTTACAATATTATCCTCATCAAAAATCTCACCGGGCTGAGCATAATTCCAAACACTTTCAGCCAAGTTAAGGATATAGCGCCCATCCCCGTCGGCCACTTGCTTCATAAATTCTCTGGCCTCCGGGGTCAAAGGAAGCTTACGCCCTTCTTCTCGCTCGGCGCGCTGCAAAAGTTCCTCAAAATTTTCAGGAGTTAAACGATTTAGCACAAAAACCTGGCAACGAGAAAGCAAAGCGGCATTAAGCTCAAAAGACGGATTTTCGGTAGTTGCCCCCACCAAAATGATTGTTCCATCCTCCACATAAGGCAAAAAACCATCTTGCTGAGATTTATTAAAACGGTGAATTTCATCAACAAACAAGAGTGTGCCCTTGCCCTGGTTGGCACGCCGTTCCTGAGCATATTGGAAAACACGCTTCAAGTCCGCCACTCCGGAGAACACGGCAGAAATCTGCTCAAAATAAAGATTGGTATTTTCGGCAATCAACCTGGCAATGGTTGTTTTTCCGCAACCGGGTGGCCCCCAAAGAATGAAGGAAGAAATTTTCTTGGCCTTAACCATGCGGCCCAAAGGAGCATTTTCACCCACGACCTGATCTTGCCCGACCACTTCTGCCAAAGTTTGCGGGCGGAGCCTATCAGCCAAAGGTCTTTTCACCTGAGATGAAAAAAGTGTTTCTTCCATGTTGCTCCGATTCGTTAATTAACACTGTTCAACATAGCAGAAATGATTTGAAATTTACAGTTATTTTTTCAAAGCAAACGGATTTTGCGAGGCCGGATTTTGTTCTTCCTCAAAAGAGTTCTCATTCATCCACCAACTATTCTCTGAGGCTTCTTTAAGGACTTGTGGATTGTCACTGATTTTGCTCCATTTTGCTGAGATTTCACTAAGCATTACCTCGTCAAAATCTTGCTCCTGAGG
>CALXVX010000095.1 GCA_944392215.1 uncultured Alphaproteobacteria bacterium
CTTTAAGCTATATGTTTATAAAAATCAATAAATAACCTTTAATTGTCAGTTACGGTCTCTAAGGTCATTAAGTAAAAAAATTTTGCGTGAAATTTCCTTAAATTCCTCATAATCATTAGTCCGATAATTGCACAATATCTCGCACCATTAAAAAAGCCACCTTTAGGGTGGCTTTTTTAATGGTACAAGTAGGCAGAACGGACTTGCGGGGGCAGGAGCAAGTCTGATGACAAAGCCAAGCGAGATCTATAGGTTTGGATGAAGTATTGAAGTCCATACCACATAAAAATAATTTACTTTTGTCTGAAATTGTGTATAATATAAACATATAGCATCGTTTTATCTATCATACGGAGAGAATCATGACCAGAGAAGAAGATGAGGAAAAAAGAAGAATAAGAGAAGAGCAAAAAACGACGTATGTTCCTCCAGAGTTATCTGAAATTGAACGGAGGGTTATGATAGCTCGTCAAGAACTTAATGAATTTAAAGACGCCGTTGATGATGCCAAAAATCCCTTGAATTGGTCTTTAGAGAATTGGAAAGACTTTTTTCGTTCTACACCAATGGATACTTATAGGTTGCTTAAAGAATTAATAACTCATAGAAAACAAAAAGAACTGCAACAAGGTGTAAAAGATGCGGAGAAAGAAGCAAAATTTGCACGCAAGATGTTTGAAGTAACCGGAATGCTTCCCGGAGAAAAATCTGGTGTTGTAAAGGCCGATAAAATTGCCGAGAAAAAGCGAGAGGAGCACTTGCATAAAGTGACAATTTATACGGCTCGCTTGCTGGCCTATGGTAAAGATGATAAGCTCAAAGAAGAGGTTATGAAAGAAGTTACACAAAGACACCCAGAGCTTGTACCCAAGATTAAGACACTGGCTCAAAAAGCAAAACAAAGGGCTAATGATAGGGTGGTACAGACAATACGTGCGGGAAGATAATAAATATCTTTCCAAGCAGACTCCTTTTAAGTTAAGGTAGCCTTTCTGGCTACCTTAATTTTTGTGCTTGAATGGTGACCGAGATTTTGTGCGTTTGTTTTGGTTGCAGGCGGACAAAAGCATCCCCTACGTTTGATGGCTCCACACACACAAAGTTTTTATATTGCCCGGGGCTCATTTCCGCCAAGTCTTTGGCCGGGTTCCACACAACAGTCGTGTTAGAGCTTTCTTTTTTTATGGAGATTATGCGCTTAAATCCCTCATCTATGATGGAAATTGGCTGCATCTGGTTGCTAAAAATAGAGTCAAACTCGCCGTTTATGCGCAAATCGTTTTCTTGAGTATAAAGATTACCGTCAAGAGAGTTCTTGTAAGCATGTCCGGCCAGGCCTTTTATCTCAACCTTATCAAGCGAGCTAATGTTAAAATAAGCGTGCAAAGCCTCGCTAAAATCAAAATCTTCATCACCATGGTTGGTTGTTTCCAGAGAATATTCAAGCTTGTCGGTGATTCTAATCAAAACTTTTGCCGAGGCCTTGAGGTCGTATTTCTCGTCCGGAATTAAAGAAAGTTCTGCCTCAATCTTACTTTCATTGACACAAACATTTTTGAGCTGCCAGGTCGAAAGCCGTGCAAACCCGTGGCGTGGCAGATGATTGTTGAGCTTTTCTTCGGCAAAACGGGGCCAGCAAACGGGAATACCGCCGCGAATGGCCTGAACATTGTCAAATTTATTAAAATCTCCGAGCCAAAAGATATCATGCTCTTGGTCGGCCGGGCGATAAGATAAGAGATTCCCGCCAAAGAGCGCAATCTTGCACTCAGCCAACCTATTGCGTAAAGTAATAAAACCATCATCTGTCATCATTTTTCACCTTTGTTTTTAGATTAACTTATCAAGATAAAAGTACATTCACTCTAAAACATTAATTCCATTTTATTGGGCCGCACGCAAGCTGTTGATGATGTTTGTGGCAATACTTTCTGCCTCACTGTCGATGCCGGCAGCCTGCAGCGCCATTTTTTTGAGACAGGTATTCACAATTTCATCTTTGGTCGCGGTTATGTTTTTTGTAAACAAGGTTCCGTTTTTCAATTTTGCTTGCGCCTCACTTAGAGCGCAGGCCTTAAATTTGTCCTCGGCGGTTGCATTGCTGCTGAGGTTCTTATATTTCTCAAGTGTTGCACAGCAGCTCAACAAGCCGGCAACAGCCAAAATCAAACAAGTTTTTTTCATAATCAAATCCTTTCTTTTGCTAATACATACAAATGTTATAATTTAAATTGTTTAATTTTGTTTTTAATTTTCAAAATACCATTGACAAATGGCAGTTAAAGAACAGATGATATTAGTAAATTGAAGAGAGGTTTCCATGAAAAAGATATTTTTACCATTACTTTTGATGTTTTTTATATCTGCTTGCCATGCCCAAAAAGAAGAAAATCCATTTGTCGGACATTGGGTGGAAATAATGCCGATAAACAAGCACATTGTCCAAGGAATCAATCTAAATGCAGACGGTACGGCATCTTCCATTGGTATGGAAACATTAAAGTATGAACAATGGAAAGTAGATGGCAAAACAATTACCTTAAAAGGAAAAAGCATTGGCAACGGCCAAACCATAGATTTCACGGATACATTAGATATAATAGAAATCTCACCTAATAGCCTGAAACTTGGAAAATTCGGACAATATCGGGTTGATTACTACAGGGTCGAAGAAATTCCAGATACAAAAGATATGAACAATCTTTCCAATTTGTTGCAAAAATTTGATGGTTGCGGCGATTTACAAACAAGGGTTTATAAAGGAACTTTGCCGGCAGCCTCGAACCCGGGAATTGTTTACGAAATAACTCTGTATAATTATCAAAACAGCGGCGATGGCGTGTTCAAGGCCAAGTTGACTTATTTGGAGGCCCAAAACGGCAAAGACGGTATTTTGGAGTTTTCTGGAAGACAGTATACATTAAAAGGCAGCGCTGAGGATAAGAACGCAACCATCTTTCAATTTATTCCTTTTGACAACAAAGAGGAAACCATGAACTTTTTATACCAGGGAGATAAGTTGATAATGCTGGATAAAGAGCTCAAAAAAATCCCTTCGCAACTAAACTACACATTATCTGAAGTTTAAAAGCTAACGCAATACATAAAAAAGAGAACCCCTAATCCCATTTTTTAAAAACGAAGAACACGGCTAAGAGGATTAAGACAAAGCCGACCAGGTAGTTCCATTTGAGCCCTTCCTTAAGATACCAAACCGAGAACAGGCAAAAAACCACAATAGTAATGGCCTCTTGCATGATTTTGAGTTGTGCGGCGCTGAAAAATTCATGGCCGATACGGTTAGCCGGCACCTGAAAAATATATTCAAAAAAGGCGATTCCCCAACTTGCCAAAACCACAATCCATAAGGCGGTAGATTTGAATTTCAAATGCCCATACCAAGCAAAAGTCATAAACACATTAGAGATTGTCAAAAGAATTAAAGGGTAGAATTGTCTCATTTCTGTTCTCGATATTTCAAAGGATTAAATAAATTTTTCGCAAGGCATAATAATCCCCAAAAAACAAAAATGAACAAATTTTTTAACCCCTGTGCTTTTCTGCAAATATTATGGATTTTTTAAGGTTATGGGGCTATAATCTGGGCATTATTAAACAATGGGATAGATTTTATGAGCGAAAACAAACCCAAAATTCAAAAAAGTCGTAAGGAGCAGCGTTTTGAGCGAGAGGCCAAAGCTCTGCAAAAAAATCTTGCAAAGCGTAAAAAGCAGCAGGAACAACGTGAACTTTTAAAAAAGGAGAACCGGCATGGACAGGATTAAAATCAGAGGCGGCAAAGTCTTAGAGGGACAAATTTTTATCAGCGGCGCCAAAAACGCAGCCTTACCGCTAATTTGCGCCAGCTTGTTAACCGATGAAACCGTGACTTTAACCAATATGCCGATGCTCTCAGATATCAAGGCCATGAACATCCTTTTGGAGCAATTGGGCACCAAGATAGATGAGTTTAATGATTTTGTAGACGGCCACCCGGCCAAGACCTATTCCTATCGTACCAAAGAGGCAACAAGCTTGGTAGCCCCTTATGATTATGTCCGCAAGATGAGGGCTTCTTACTATGTTCTGGGGCCGCTTCTGGCGCGCTATGGCAAGTGTGAACTATCTTTGCCGGGCGGTTGTGCCATCGGTGCTCGCCCTATGGATATCCACTTGGCGGCTTTGGAGCAAATGGGTGCACATATAGAGATTAAAAACGGCTATATTTTTGCTGATGCAAAGGGAAAGTTAAAAGGTGCGCACATCACATTTCCGGGTGTTTCAGTCGGCGCCACATGTAATGTTTTGATGGCATCTGTTTTGGCTGAAGGGCGTACGGTTTTGGAAAACTGCGCCAAAGAGCCCGAGATTGGAGATTTGGCAGAGTTATTAAATGCCATGGGCGCCAAAATTGAAGGTATTGGTACCTCGGTTCTGACCATTGACGGTGTAGAAAAATTGCACGGCGCCACCCATAAAGTTATTCCCGATCGTATTGAGGCTGGCTCTTATGCCGTTGCCGCAGCCATCACCAGAGGCAAGATAGAGCTGATAAACGCTCAAAGCGCCACTTTGCGCCGTCCTCTGCAAGTTTTGAAGGATATGGGTGTTAGAGTTTCGGAAACAGATAAGGGAATTTTGATTGATGCCAAAGGCTGCCACCTGGTTGGGCAAGATATCATGACCGAGCCATTCCCGGGCTTTCCAACAGATTTGCAAGCTCAGTTTTTGGCTTTGATGTTGACGGCAGAAGGGGCGGCCATGGTCACCGAGACCATTTTTGAAAACCGCTTTATGCACGTGCCTGAGCTTTTGCGTATGGGGGCCAACATCAATGTTCACGGCCATGCCTCAGCCATTGTCAGAGGTGTTAAAAAGCTCTCGGGTGCGCCGGTAATGGCTACGGACCTGCGAGCATCTTTTGCCCTTGTTTTGGCAGGCCTGGTGGCAGAAGGCGAGACAGTAGTCAACCGTGTATATCACTTAGATCGTGGCTACGAAAAGCTGGAAGAAAAGCTAAAAGCCGTCGGTGCGGATATTGAAAGAATCAAAGATAACGACGAAGAATAGCTTTTTAAAAACTGGAAAAAGAATTAAACGCAGCTATATTGTTTTGTAGATATAAAATGAAGAAAGGAAAGACACATGAAAAAATTGTTGGCTTTGTTGGGTTTTATGCTGGTAGTTAGCGGTTGCTCTGGACAGCCCGCTTTCAAGGGCAAGAGCTATCAACTCCTAGAGGCTCAGAATAACGCAAAAGTTATTTTGGAATTTGCCCAAGATGAAAATCGCTATTTTGGCTCAGTTGTTAACCGTTATTTTGGAGCCTATGAGTTGGACGGAGATAAAATAAAATTTGGTCCGGCCGGTGTTACCATGATGATGGGACCTGAAGACCAGATGGAAGCCGAATATAACTATCTGCAGATTTTGCCACGGATAGAGAGTTATAAAATGAACGGCTCAATCTTGATTTTGGTGACCAACAATGGACAAGAGCTCGGTTTCAAAGAGATACCACATCCTGAGGAATAAAGTAGGAAGTAAAAAGCCCGCCGTTGGCGGGCTTTTTTGTGATTATTTGTCTTTATAGAAAGTAAAATATTGATAGATATGGGCAAAGAAAGATGCCTTAAAGCATGTATCTAGAAAAGATAAACCCAGAGCCAAAATCATAAAAATAAATTTGACCACATAGCTTTCAACGCCCATTGCCTGGTACAAGAGAGCCAAAAGGTAAACAACCACAGCCACGGGAATCATCAGTAAAGTTTGCCCCCAAAAGATTTTATTGAAGTTACCTTTGCAAAGCATGTAAGCTTGTTTGACAGTTATGCTTTTATCATCAACGGTGATGGCCGCAAAAACAAGAAAGACCGGAGCCAAACAAATACACCAAGCAACCAACACAACAACAGAGAAGAGATAAGTCATATTTCCAACATTAGCTCCGCTGCCAAAGAGCCCCAAAATCATGCCATAAAGCAAGGTGGTCAAAACAAAAGGAACAACGATTGCCAGCATCAATAAAAAGCTTGCCAAGATATAAAGCAAAACCCTTCTAAAAAATCCGCCGGAACGAAAATCTATTGGGGCTTTTAAAATGATTGCACGACAATAGTTAACAATAATGCCGACAGAGATTAGCAAAATGAGCAAGCTTGAGATAGATTGAACGGCTCCGCCCACACATTCTACATCGCTGAAAGAACACAAAACCGGAAATCCGTTAAACATCTCCCATAAAACGGCAATAATTCCGACAGCCACAACTTTTAAATATAATTCCCAATTACACAGCGTATACATAAAACTGCGGCTGATTGTTTCCACAAAAGGTAGATTAATTATTTTCTGTTCTTTCATTTGTATTTCCTTCAGTTAAGAAAAGATTTTGCAGTCCACAGAAATTGATGAAAAAACTCATCAAAATCAAGACCACAAAGTTGAACACATATTCACCAATAAAAATAATATAAAAAGAATTATCTTGAGCAGCAATATTAAAGTTAACAGAAACAGCAGACAAAGAGAAGACAAACAAGAAAAACCACAAAGTAAGGCTAAAAATAAGCCGCAAAGCATTACCACGAGTTTTAAGCCACATTTGCTTAAGCGAAGATATTTTCTCTCCATTCCAAATTAGCGCAAATATACTATAAAAACGAAGCAATATAAAAGGCACTAAAAACCCCAAAGCCACCACGGCAAAATAGGTGAGTTCGATTCTCCAATCGGGGTTAGGAACACGCACGGCCAATAAATACCAAGATAAGCCGGAGATTGCATTGAGCAAAATAAAGACAATAAGAGCAAAAAAGGAAGTAAGGTCCTTTTTTTGTGGTGTCAAAATGAATTTCCATGAAAGGTTGTTTCCGAGCCAAGCAGTCTGAAAATAGCGCACACAAAATGCAGCCACAATCAGCAAAACAATCAACCTGGTCCCGATATAAAAATATAAATTATTAGAGCAAAACAGTTTTTGTTCAAACAAGCCCAAGCCACAAAACATAGATTGCCCGCCAACAAGATAAACCACGCTCATAAGCAAAGCAAAAAAAGCAGCTGTAAAGAAAAATTCTCTAAAATGATTCATGAAAATAAAATAAGGCCCGAAGACAATTCTGCTCAAAGGAAAACGAACGGTTCCCTCTTCAGGTTCAGAAGGGCCAAACATTTTGGAAAGAAAAGATTTCGTTTCAGTCATAATTAGATTTCCTTTACCATAGAGATTCCGGGAAGATTGCGAATTTGGGAGAGGACATCGCCAAAAAGAGCATAACCTCCGGCAAGTTCAATCCGAATATCCCAATTGTCATTATCAGGCTTGATATATATTTTATTTTTGCCGTTTCTATCCTTGCTCAAAATTTGTCGCAAAGGTGTCACGGCAGAAACATCAGATAGGCTGATTTCCAGACCATTTGCCACCTCGGCAATAGCTTTATCAAGCGTATCAACATGGTTTATCATAACGCGAGGGCGCCCCTCTTCCTCCTGCTTATCAATAGTGACACTCACCAGCAGGGGCTGTCCGGATTTAATGACATCTTCATAGCGTGCCAATCCCTCAGAAAAGAGCAGGCCTTCAAAATTGCTACTACCGTCAGATATTTCCAAAAAGGCATATTTGTTGCCATTTTTAGAGATTCTCTTTTGGAAAGAGTTAACACACCCAGCCAACTTGGCACGGATATTATCACCAACTCTAATCCCTTGGAAAACTTCACTGCATTTCTTAACGCCCAAGCGCTCCATACCTTGAGCATAGCTGTCCAGAGGATGCGCGGAAAGATAAAAGCCGATAACTTCCGCCTCCAGTTGCAGGCGTTCCAGTTCGGGCCAATCCGGTTTTTCAGCGAGCTTCACGGCAGATTGCAGCTCCTCTGTGCCAAAGAGAGATGATTGGGCACTTGTTTTGAGCTCCGTAGCCGAGGCTATGTGCGAGATAATGGTATCAATATTTGCAAAAAGTTTACCGCG
>CALXVX010000096.1 GCA_944392215.1 uncultured Alphaproteobacteria bacterium
AATTGCAGCGGCTTAAACGGCAAAATAACCAGCTTTGGCAACTCACTAACCAATGGACAATTTATGTTTTCTGGCTGCAGCGGCCTCACCGGCGATATTCCGGAATTGCCGGCTGGATTGACCGATGGCTCTAGTATGTTCATTGATTGCAGCAACCTTACTGGCAACATTCCCTCTTTACCGGACAGCCTCATCAATGGTGACTATATGTTCGCTCGCTGCAGTAGCCTCACTGGCGAAATTCCGGCTCTGCCTGATAGCCTGACTTATGGAAACTTTATGTTTTCTGGTTGCAAGGGCCTCACTGGACAAACACCGATAAAACCAAGTGGTTTAAGATCGTATACCGATATGTTCTACAACACTAAAGTTACTAATGATGGTAGCTGGCCATCAAAAGCTTGGTAAGGACTAAGGCATTAAAACACCCCCGCTTTTCTCACAAAAGCGGGGGTTTGGTTTTAAGCTAAATTTAAGCGCTGCGGAGTTCAGCATTAAATTTAGATTTAACAGCCTGCTCAACTTTCCTCATTAAGACTTCAATGTCAGTGTCGCTGAAAGTATTTTCAATCGGCTGGAAAGTCATCGCCAGAGCAAGCGATTTTTTGCCCTCTGGGAGGTTTTCGCCCTCATAGACATCGAAGATTTGCACATCTGTGATATGCGCTCTGTCGGCGTTCTTAGCGGCAGCGATGACATCGGCAGCTTTAACCGTCTTGTCAACAATAAAGGCCATATCCTTATCCAGAGGTTGGAAAGCCGAAAGCTCCAACTTCTTGCGGGCTTTATCATTGCTGACGCGCGGCAGAGGAATATTGTCCAAATTGACCTCAAAAGCAACCACCCGCTGCTTGATACCGAATTTCTTCAAAACAGAAGGATGCAGCTCACCAAAATAAGCAATCACATTTTTGCCCAAGCGCAAAGCACCGCTTCGCCCCGGATGATAATAAGCCGGCGCATCGGTTGAAATTTGAGCATTTTCAAAAGGCCCGTTGGCAGCGGCAATAGCGGCCAAAGCATCTGCCTTGGCATCAAACACGTCATAAGCACGTTCTTCTTTGCACCAATGCTTTTTAGACGTCATACCTGAGCGGATACCGCCGGCAACCAAGTTTTGCTCTCCCGGCTTGCGGCCATAAAATACCGGCCCACATTCAAAGATAGACACATCGGAATATCCGCGGGCAATGTTGTTCTTTAGCCCGAGCAATAGGTTTGGCAATATAGACGGCCTCATAATATCAAGCTCGGTAGTAATCGGATTATAGAGAGCAACTTTTTCCCTGTCCCCCAGAAAGGCCTCTGCCGTCTTAGAGTCGGTAAAGCTCCAAGTAACCGTCTCCAACAAACCGCGAGAAGCCAGCTCATGCTTGACCGTGACGGCACGACGCTGCGCCGGTGTCAGAACCTGTTTGGGGAACTTGTCATGCGGCAAGGTCTCAGCCGGAATGGCATCTAACCCAATCATGCGCACAACTTCTTCCACCAAATCATGCTCGCCCTCAATATCTCCGCGCCAAGTCGGAGAAACAGCCTTAAGACGAGCCCCCTCATCACTGACTTCAAAACCGAGCTTGGTTAAGATTTCAACAATTTTTTCCTTTGAAACCTCAAGCCCGACAAAATCTTTCATTCTCTCGGGGCGAATATAAGCCACTCTCTTCTCATAATTTTCACCGCCGGCAACAATCTGCTCAGAGGCCTCTCCGCCGCAAATCTCAAGAATCAGCTGAGTAGCATAATCTGAGCCCAAGATATTAGACATTGGGTCTACCCAACGCTCATAACGATAGCGTGAGTCTGAATCGATTTGGAACTTGCGCCCGGTTCTGGCAATACATTCAGGCGTAAACAAGGCACATTCCAAGAACACATTTTTGGTCTCATCACTGCAGCCTTTTTCGGCACCACCCATGATACCGCCTAGGCACTGCACGCCTTCATCATCGCAAATTCCCAAAGATTGCGTGTCAAGAGCATATTCTTTGTCTTCTAATGAAACAAATTTTTCACCCTCTTTGGCCATCCGCACACAAATATCGCCTTTGAGTTTGTCGGCATCAAAAACGTGCAACGGCCGCGCCATATCATAGTTGATGTAGTTAGTGATATCAACAAGCGGAGAGATAGAGCGCAAGCCAATAGCGACCAGACGGTCTTTCATCCACTTGGGAGTTTCTGCCTTGTTGTTAACATTGCGAATATAGCGCCCCACATAAGTCGGACAAGCTTTCAAATCTTCAATTGTTACATTAATGGGAGATTTGAACACACTGTTTTGCCTAGATGTTTTCAAGGGCTTTAGTGTGCCGAGTCCGGCCGCGGCCAAATCTCTGGCAATACCATACACACCCAAACACTCAGCTCTGTTTGGCGTAATGGAAATATCAAAAACCGGATCAACGTTCAAAACTTCTGCCGCACTAACCCCGATTGGAGTATCTGCAGGCAGGCTGATGATGCCGGAGTGGTCCTCACCGACGCCAAGCTCTTTTTCAGAGCACATCATACCAAAGCTTTCAACCCCGCGAATTTTGCCGACCTGTATTTTTTCGCCAAAAGCAGGGATTAAGGTCCCGACCGGCGCCAAAATACCAACCATCCCGAGGCTGACATTGGGTGCTCCGCATACAATCTGCAGCACTTCTTTTCCGTCATTAACCTTCAAAACGTGCAAATGGTCAGAGTCAGGATGGTTTTGCAAATCTTCAACGTTTGCTGTAACAAAACCGGCTAAGTTACTGGCAGGATTTAAAACTTCCTCAACCTCGAGCCCGATTTTGGTTAACGTCTCGGCAATTTCCTCAACCGAGGCCGTGGTATCCAAATGCTCTTTCAACCAAGATAATGTAAATTTCATCGTGCAGCTCCTCCGTTATTGCTCAATCCTCCGGTCATAGAGGCCTCATCCAAAGGCACAAAGCCATAATGTTTCAACCACCGAACATCTGATTCAAAAAATGTCCGCAAATCAGGAATACCATATTTCAGCATTGCCAAACGGTCCATTCCCACACCAAAGGCAAAGCCTTGATATTCATCAGGATCAACCCCTCCTGCCCGCAAAACATTCGGATGCACCATACCGCAGCCCAAAATCTCAAGCCAGTCATCACCGGCACCGATTTTGAGCTCTGTTTTTGTCTTTTTGCAGCCGATATCCATCTCGGCCGAAGGCTCCGTAAACGGAAAATAAGAAGGCCGATACCTAACCGGAATATCATCAAGCTCAAAGAAAGCTTTTACAAAATCATAAAGACATCCCTTAAGATGCGCCATGGTAATATTTTTATCAATCACCAAACCCTCAACCTGGTGGAACATTGGGGTATGAGTGGCATCATAATCAGAACGATAAGTTCTGCCCGGTGCAATAATGCGAATAGGAGGTCTTTTGGCTTCCATGGTGCGAATTTGCACGGAAGATGTCTGGGTTCTGACCACATAGCTGTCATCAAAATTATCGCTTTCCGGGTTAGGAATATAGAAAGTATCCTGCATTTGCCGTGCCGGATGGTTAGCTGGAGTATTTAAGGCATTAAAGTTATGAAACTGGTCCTCAATATCGGGGCCCTCAGCCACCTCAAAGCCCATCTCACCAAAGATGGCAATAACTTCCTCATAGATTTTAGAAACAGGGTGAATTCTGCCCTGATTTTCCGGACGAATAGGCAAAGTAACATCTATTGTTTCTCTGGCCAGTTTGGCATTGAGCTCCGCTTCGGCCAAAGATTGCCTGCGCGCATCTAAAGCATTTTCAATTTCGCTTTTTAGGATATTCAGGCCCTTGCCCATTTCTTTCTTTTCTTCAACCGAAAGAGTTGCCAAGCCCTTCATCAGCTCGGTAACGGAGCCTTTTTTGCCGAGCACGTTAACTCTGATATCCTCCAGAGCTTTCAAATCTTGAGCAGCGGCAATTTGCGCCAAAGTCGTTGATTTAAGATTTTCAATATTTTCCATTTTTTCCACCATGATTTTAAAATATAAGAGAGCCTGACCTGATTGCTCAAGCAGACTCTCTAAATTTTAATTTAATTTCCAGCAATTATTTGCTTAAAGAAGCCTTGACCTGGTCAACCAGTTTAGCGAAGGTTTCGGGCTCTTTAACAGCGATATCGGCCAACACTTTACGATCAAGCTCAATACCAGCTTTGGCGAGCCCGTTCATAAATCGAGAATAGGTCATATCGTGCAAGCGGGTAGCAGCGTTGATACGTTGGATCCACAAAGCACGGAAATTTCTTTTTTTAGCTCTTCTGTCGCGGTAAGCATATTGCAAAGCCTTTTCGACTTTTTCAACAGCAACTCTAAAGACATTATTATTGCGTCCTCTGTAGCCTTTAGCCATAGAGATAATTTTTTTATGACGCGCGTGAGCGGTAACACCTCTTTTAATACGTGACATCTCTGCTTCCCCTTACAAATACGGTAAAAATTTCTTAACGAGTTTAACATCGACATCAGCCAACAGCACGGTGCCGCGAGCCTGTCTTTTCATTTTAGTACCCTTGTTGAAAAGCAAGTGTCTTTTGAAGGCAAAATTTCTTTTCAATTTGCCGGTGCCGGTAACGCTGAAGCGTTTCTTAGCGGCACTTTTAGTTTTTAATTTAGGCATTTTAATCCCTTTCAAAAAATGATTACGATGGATTTTCAACGAGTCGGCAGGCATGCCAGTTAGCCCGCGCCACTCGGTTCGGAGGAGTTTATACAACCAAAGTTCGGATATTGCAAGCATTTTCTTCAAGACTGGTCAAGTTTTCCTTCCTCTTCTTTTATAATTTAATTTGAACATGACAAAAAAATATGATACAATAAAGCCGTATTTAGACGATATGTTTATTATTCTGTTAAGTTTCCGGTTGTATGTTTTTTCATGTTACCGTTTTAGACTTTCAGAATATTTGAAATATAGAACATTTACTTAACTTTAAATTACACAACTATGAAAACTTACTACAACGACCAAGATGGTTACGATGACCGCGGCTTTGACCGGGCCGGAATTCACAGAAACGGCACTCGCTTTGATGAGAACGGGTTCGACTGCCGCGGAATTCATCAAAATGGCACCCGTTTTGATGAGAGCGGTTATGACTGTGATGGTTATGACCAGGATGGTTATGACCGGGACGGTTTTAACTTTAACGACGTCGACCGGGAGGGCTATGACCGGGACGGTTTTAACTTTTACAATGTCGACCGAGAGGGTTATGACCGTCGCGGGTTCACCTATGGAGGTGTCCATAGAAATGGAACCCTTTTTGATGACGAAGGGTTCGACCGCTTTGGATTCGACTGCTCTGGGTTCGACCGTCATGGCTTCGACCAAGCGGGCATTCACCGAAACGGAACCCGTTACGATGAGAGAGGTCTTACCCAAGAAGGATATAAATATTCAAGAGGGTAATAACTTAGAACACAAAACAGCAGAGTTTTAAAAGCTCTGCTGTTTTTATTGTGCAAACACATCGACATAAAAAATCTTTTAATAAAAATTCTTACTAACCCTTCCTCTTCCACCGGCTTCTTCTATTATTCCATCTTTGAGCTCCACCACTCGGTCCATCTGCTGTGCCAACTCCATGTTGTGAGTGGCAACCAAAGCAGATAATCCGGTTTCTTTGACAATGGCAATAAGCTCGGCAAAGACGCTTTCTGCCGTTTTTGGGTCCAAATTTCCGGTTGGTTCGTCAGCCAGCAGAAGTTTTGGCGTATTGGCAAGCGCCCTGGCAATGGTCACTCTCTGCTGCTCTCCGCCCGAAAGCTCGGCCGGACGATGTTTGAGCCTTTTACCAAGCCCCAAACGTTTCAAAAGCTTTTCGGCCTTTTCATGTGCGGCTTTTGGGTTCACGCCGGCAATCAAAAGCGGCATCATCACATTTTCCACCGCATCAAAATCCGGCAACAGATTATGGTATTGATAAACAAACCCCAAATAATCACGCCGCAAAGAAGTGCGCATTGCATCGCTCAATTTAGAGCACTTGAGGCCGTCAAGATAAATCTCCCCCTTGCTCGGCTGCTCCAAAAGCCCGGCAATTTGTAATAGGGTTGATTTTCCGGCGCCCGATGGACCAATAAGGGCCACCACCTCGCCTTTTGCAATATCGAGTTCAATTCCGCGCAAGACCTCAAGAGTTTGCCCACCCTGCTTAAAGGAGCGCCTGAGGTTTTTAAGTTCCAAAGTCGGTGTTTGTTTATTCATAGCGCAAAGCCTCCACAGGATCCATTTTTGCGGCCCGATAAGCCGGATAAAGGGTCGCCAAGAAAGAAAGCAACAAGGAAATAACCACCACCGTCAAAACCTCCATATTATCAACCTTGGCCGGCAGTTTTGAGAGGAAGTAGATTTCGGCCGAGAACAAATCACGCCCCATCAAGGCCTGCAGACCTTGGCGTATTGCCTCAATATTGTGGCAGAACAACAGCCCCAAAACCAAACCCAAAGCAGTGCCGACCACGCCGATAAACGCTCCGTCCATAAAGAAAATGCGCATAATCATCCCCTTGGTGGCACCCATTGTGCGCAAAACGGCCACATCGCGCCCCTTGTCTTTCACCAGCATGATTAAGCCGGTGATGATATTAAACGCCGCCACCAAAATAATGAGTGTGAGGATGATAAACATCACATTGCGCTCAACATCAATGGCGTTAAAGAAGGCAGCATTTGTCTGTTTCCAGTCATAAACATAAGCTCCGTCACCGCTGACACTGCGCTCAATTCCTCTGCGTACGGGAGCAAGCAGACTTTCATCATCTATTGTCACATCAATATGAGTAACGGCGCCTTTGAGGCCAAAATAAGTTTGGGCGGTCTCAAGCGGCATAAAGATAAAGTTTGAATCATATTCATACATTCCGGCCTCAAACGTGCCAATCACCTGATAAGACTTCATTCGCGGCACTGTTCCAAAAGCCGTCACCTTGCCGTTGGGCGAGATTAAGGTAATCTTGTCCCCGGGCACCACGCCCATTTTGGTGGCGAGCCTGATACCCATCACCACATTATCACCCTTAAAATCTTCCATATTAACTTTTTTAAAAGCCTCTTTCAAAATCGGCTTTTTGAGAATATCTTGCGCCTCAATACATCTGACCATAGCCCCTTCGGCAGATTTTCCGGCAGAAACCAAGAGCTGATTTTCAATCATCGGAATGACCAAGGTCACATGCTCGATTTCAGCCAAATCTTTGACGGCTTCTTTGTAGTTATTAAACGGATATCCCAAAGGCGACATAATACCGATATGGCCGTTAATGCCCAAAATTCGGCTCAAAAGCTCGTGCCTAAAACCGTTCATCACCGACATCACGATGATAAGGGTTGCCACCCCCAAGGCAATTCCGGTAAAAGCGAAACCGGTAATCACCGAGATAAACCCTTCTTTTCTTTTGGCCCGCAGATAGCGTTTGGCCACCAATCTTTCAAATTTTGAAAACAGCATGCAAATTCTCCGTATACATTTGCATTTATAGAGATTTTAAGCGCGCTTGACAACACACATAGAGGTTATACACAAAAAAATACCGCGTAGCAAAAACCACGCGGTAAAAAAAGGCACCAAAACCTTAGGCAACATTCTGGCTAGTGATAAGTCCCTCAGAAATCTGCAAATTGGTATTAATCATGCTGTCAATAATCTTGTCATTAACATTATTGATATCTCTACCAATCTCCAAGGTCTTAGAAGAAACATAATCAGCCAGTTTAATCAGGTTAGATTTTGTTTCCTCCGGCAATTGTGTGTTCTTAGCCTTTGCCAAAGTCTTGATATAAACCCACAACTGCAGATTATTATCAAGAGCAGCAATCAACTCCTCAGAATTATTATTCTCACGAGCTGACGAAAGATCAACAGCACACTTCAGAAGAGAAAAAGCCTCCTCCTTGGCCAAAGAGTTTTTAACAACGGCAAGCAAGCCTTCAGAAATCTGCATATTGATATTTGCCAGACAATCAAAGTCAGACTTCGCCATTGAAACACCCTTAGAAAGGGTCATTCTCTCGACAAACTTGGAGAGTTTAAATAAATTATCTTTAATTTCTTGTGGAAGCAAATTCTTTGCGCTTTTCAGCGATGCTTCTATCTCTACCCACAACTTAAGATTTTCATCAAGAGTCAGCAATTTCAGATGTTCATCATTACTGCTGGCAGCTTTAGAAAGAGCCTGGGCAAAACCCATCATAATCTTGGCCTGTTCCTCTGCTTCTCTGATCTGCTCATTAGTGGTCTTATTCATCTACGCTTCCTTATAAAAAATTAACACGACTCCAATATAACAATTTTCAAGCTTATTTAAATAGCAAAAAAGATTTCATCCACTTAAAAAATCTGCTCCGGAGATTGGGGAAAAGCCCGGAGCAGACTTTTTTAGGGAAAAACAGTTCCTTACTGGAGCTGTACAATTTAAGAAAAAATTGGGGAGACTTTTTCTTAAATGGGTTCACATAATAATAGGAAACTCTTTCCTAGAACGGTGCGACGATATCCAAAATCTGGCGCCCATAACGAGGCTGTTGAACATCGGTAATGACACCCTCTCCGCCGTAAGAAACTCTGAGTTCGGCGATTTTACTCGATTCGATGGTGTTGTCAGAAGTAATATCGGCTCTTCTGATAATACCGCGCACGGTAAGTTTTCTGAGCTCATAGCTGACACGGATTTCCTGAGTTCCCTCAATCACCAAATTTCCGTTTGGCAACACCTGAGTAACCACCGCCGCCATAGTCAAATCAATTTTTTCCTGACGATCAATTTTGCCATCACCTGAAATCTCACGATTAGAATTAATATCAACCAAATTATCCTTATCAACCGCACCGGGAAAAACCTTATTCAAATAGCTTTCATAGCCAAAGAATGAACCGACACCGATGGTGTCTGTATTATCATCGCGACTCTGCTCCATCTCATTTTCCATCAAGGCCGTATCTTGAGCAGAAACCTTAACCGTGATGATATCACCGACTTTTGATGCTCTCTGGTCCTTAAAGAACCCGCTGGCACCGGGCTTCCACAGAGAATTAGCCGCCGGCTTGGCATTATTTACTTGCGGCATCGGCATTGATACCGGCTCATAATCCTTTGTTTCCACTGGGTTAACAATCGGCGTCATGGGCGGTTCCTCCCCCACTCTCTGCAAACGAGACCACATTCCGCATCCCGACAAAGATGTCGCCATCAAAAGGACAACCACTCCTCGTCTGATATTTTTCGTTTTTTCTAACATTTTAATAGCTCCCCAACTATTTTACTGAACTTCCACTGTCTCGGCATCAACCACCCGAGCCCTAAACTTTTTACCGCTCTTGGTATTTTCTACCTTTATAAACTCTCCCTTAGCCCCATCTTCTTGAGCAATAGCTTGTGCGGTAATTTGCAATCCTTTGGAGCGGTATATTGATGTTACCAACGCTCCTTTTTTCATGATAATTTTGGGTCCGATATCTCTCTCATTTATCAAGCGCCCCGGTTTCAAACTTCTTTTGGCCTCCATCCCGACCAATTTTTCCTTAGCTGTTATATCGGCATCTTTTATACGATTAAGCCGCATAGGCACCAACTTGAGCTTATCTTCGGTGATTTCCTCACCTTTGGCTATTTCTTCTGCCGGAACAAAGGCCTCACCCAAAACATAAAATTTTCCCGTTAAGTTTGTGGAGGAATAATGTTTCCCATCGGCAAAAATTTCCGCATTGGCAGAAAAAGTTCCCTGCTCGTCATTAATCTTCATCTGCGAAATCATAATCTTGGCCTGTTCCGCATCCTCAATAACAAAAACCGTCTGACCGCCGAAAAATTCCATTTCCAGTTTTTCATCATGTCCTTGTTCAACAAACTCTTTTTGCAAAGCAGCCATAAACTCGGCATCATTAAGCAACACCGTTGCTTTTGCGGGCAAAGCCAATAAGCAAATTCCGATTATGATCCCCCAAAATTTAGACATCCGTCAAAACCCTACTTCAACTGGTTAATGGTGCTCAACATTTGGTCTGAGGTAGAAATAATTTTTGAGTTCATCTCATAAGCACGCTGCGCTGAAACCAACTCGGTAATTTCCGTTACTGCATTGACGTTAGAGGTAGAAAGATACCCCTGCAAAACCGAGCCGAA
Source organism: uncultured Alphaproteobacteria bacterium (assembly GCA_944392215.1). Classification (GTDB taxonomy): domain Bacteria; phylum Pseudomonadota; class Alphaproteobacteria; order RF32; family CAG-239; genus CAZU01. The sequence goes on from CALXVX010000096.1 coordinate 10,123, forward strand.
ACCCTCAGCATCAGGGTTATCCAAAATCGGCGCACCGGAAGCTTCCGTTTCCAAAAAGAGGTTATTACCCATAGCCTCCAAACCAGCCTCATTGACAAAGGTGGCAAGCTCCAACTGTCCGACGTTTACCTCATCGGTTTCACCATCTTGCTTAACCCAAACCTCTCCGGAATTGTTAACATAAACCTCTGTTGCATCATCGGGAATGGTAATTTCGGGCTGTACGATATAGCCATCATGGGTAACAATCACACCATCGCCGTTGCGTTGAAAGGCGCCGTCACGCGTATAAGCAATTCCCTTACCCTCCGGCAATTCGACCTGAAAATATCCGCGCCCTCTGATAGCCAAATCCAAATCATTATTGGTATTGGTCAATCCACCGCCTTCGGTAATACGATAAACCGCCGCTGTCCTAACACCCAAACCAAGCTGAATACCTGAAGGGACAATCGTGTTATCAGCGGTTGAGGCAGCTCCCGGACGAATAATGTTTTGGTACAACAAATCATTAAATTCGGCTCTGCGTTTGGTATAAGCTGTTGTATTCATGTTAGCGATGTTGTTGGCAATCACATCAACATTGGTCTGCTGCGCGAGCATTCCGGTTGCACCAATATGTAAAGATCTCATAATTTTATTCCCCCTAAAAAATTATGCCAATTGCGCATAGGTTGATATTGTATTAGACAGACGATCATGCTCGTTATCAATCATCTGCTGAACATATTCATAAGAACGTTGAACTTTAATAAGTTTAGTCATTTCCTCAATCGGGTTGACATTGGACTTTTCGACCACACCTTGAGCAACTCTGACATTGTTGTTGCCAACCGTCATAGCGTTGCCCTCGGTATTTTCAAACATCGTACCCGCAACCTTAAGAAGTTTTTGGTTATCGGCAAAAGTTGCCAGTTTAAGACGCCCGATAACCCCGTTTTCGGTCATAACATCTCCACTCTCGGTGATAGAAATTTCTTTCTCTCCGGGAGCAAAGAAAAACGGCTCATTATTTTCAGATAAGACGATGGCGCCGTCATTAGTAACTAATTTTCCGTCGGCATCCAAAGAGAACTGGCCTTTGCGGGTATACATTTCTCCGGCGCTGGTTTCCAAACAGAAAAACGCATCGCCTTGAATTGCCAAATCAAAAGTATTGCCGGTTTCTTCAAAAGCACCCTCGGCAAAATTCTGAAAACTGCCATAATCTTCGGTAAAATAAAGCGGCGTGCGGCCAATCCCCACAGCCTCAGGTGTTTCCACCAAAAAAGAAGTAAACAATGCATCATCTTGCTTAAAACCAGAGGTATTCATATTGGCCATATTGTTGGAAACAATATCCATTTGTTTCCACAAAGCCATCTGGCGAGACAATGCGATATAATTTATATTATCCATTTCATTTTCCCCAATCATTTTGGATAATTAAAACTTGTTGACATATGATATGCAAAAGTCGTGCCAATTTTACAGAAGCATATGAAACTCCACCGGCTAATGCCGGTGGTATCATTTTAGTTCAAGCCAAGCTTGCCCCATATCTTCGCGCCCTTGGTGCTCAATGTAGCGTTGTATCACTGCCTCATTGATACCAACAGTACTGA
>CALXVX010000097.1 GCA_944392215.1 uncultured Alphaproteobacteria bacterium
CTTTATTTTGAATATGGGGTTGATAGTATTCTTCAAAAAGCTCTGAGAACGTCATATTTGCCGCCTCATTAGCAATTTTTTCTTGTTCGCGTTGTTGGGCTTTCTCTTTTAAAGAAAATGCTCTTCCTGCTTTAATATCTCTTTTAAGCTCGCTCAAAATGTCATAAGCTTGAGCCGCTGTAAATCCTTCTGATTTATAGCCGATACTTTCTTCATATTGTTTACCGTTGCGCGTATAGCGAACAGAAAAATAAATATCTCTTCTGCCATTACGAATACATTCTTTAGTGCGTACCCCAGGAAAACTTTTTACCATTTTAATAAAAACTCCATCTTATTGGTTTATTTACCCTAATTATCACCTAAAGAGACGGAAAAATCGAGTTCGCCTAAGTACGCCTAGGTACGCCAAGCAAAAAAAAATTTTTGCTCAAACGCATTAAAAATCTAAGTAAAATGTAGGGAAATTAAATACTTTGAAAAATTAATCTGGGGTTTTGGAGACCGATGCTCTACCAACTGAGCTATACCCCTAACGAATCTTCCTGTGTTATATAGTACAAAGAAACATAAATCAAGAGTTTTTTATAAAAAATTCCGGGCACCTTTTGCATTTCTCACGCTTGACAAACAGACAAAAAAGCTCTAAAGTCCCCTCGTTAAATTAAGCATCTAAAATTATGAAAAGAATTATTTTTTTTCGCCATTTACCCTATATCTGGGATAACGGCAAATACATGATTAATCATCAAGATTATCTCGCCCTAATAACTGTAGGGAAAGCTCTAAATATTGATGTAATTATCCATTCACCCAGAACTTGCGATTATATTTCAGCCCTAGCGCTAAACCAGGGTTGCAAAAGCAAGGCTCTGATACAAGATGAATACTTAATGAATCCAGCTTTTTTAAAGCCCTCTCACTTTTTAGAAGAGCTTCGCCAGACCACAAACAACAACGGCTTAGACACCTTTGCCATCGTAGCGGGCCGGCAAACTCTGGAAATCCTTGGTTGTCCGGCATTAAGACATGGGGAATTCTATATTAAATACGAAAAGGAGCCTACATCTTCTGACCACCTGGTTCGCGGAAGCATTGAGGACTTTCGCCAAGCCTATCTGGAAGGAACACAAATCATTCCGAAAGCCATAGACAACCTATATTAAAGGGAGCTTTATGCTCCCTTTTTTATTATAAATCCGCCAACTGGCTCAACTCACACTTACCTGCATCCAGCCGATATTTAACTCCCATCGGCAATACATAGCGCTCATGGAAATGCCCAAAATTAAAATTTTTAATCATCGGTACTTTTACCTGAGCACAAAAATCTGCCAATACTTCAGCCACACTCCCCTGTGTCGGATGACTCTGACAATCTGAAAAACGTCCCAACACAATTCCCTTAACTTTCTTAAAAGACGGATTCAAACGCAACTGAGTAAGCATCAAGCCCAACTTATAAGAAACCTCGCATTCGTCTTCTATCAACAAAATAGTTCCAGACAAATCAGGATAATAGGGCGTGCCGCTCAAGTCACTGATTGTACTCAAACACTCTCCAAGTAAGATTCCCTCTGCTACACCGTTGTTAACTGTTTCTCCGCTTTGAGCAACGACCCTCTCTCCGGCCAAAATTTTGCGGAAACACTCATCAACCAAAGGCGATATTTCACCCTCTCTAAATTCATAAGCCGGAGAAAACCCGGTCACAAATGGATTTTTTGTTTTGGCATAAACAGCCAATTGCAAAGAAGTATTGTCACTAAAACCAATGATTGGCTTACGATTCTTTGCGATCACATCATAATTAAGATACTCCAAAACGCGCAAGGCCCCTGCCCCGCCATGCACACACATTAACGCATCGACCTCTGGGTTTTGGTACATTTCCATAATATCACGAGCTTTTTCCCTCGCACAAGAAGGATATTGCCGCACACCTTTCAAAGCAGAGGGCGCCATCAAGATTTTCAGCCCCAGATTTTCCAAATATGGCAGCCATTTATCTTCCTGCAAACCCGCTTCTGAAAGCATAATTGAGGGAGAAATCATACCGATAGTTTTAATTTTTTGTTTCATTACACTTACCCCAAACAACAAGACAGCAAAAGCATAGCATATTTTTTGCCCGACTCAACACAAATAAAAATCCTGCACAAATTTGTGCAGGATTTTAGCTCCTATTTTCCCAAGCTCAAGATTTGTGGCTTATAGCGTGAAAAACAAGTCCCTCAGGAACACTCTCAAAAAGCTCTCTCTGCACAAAGTAATAGAAGCTCGATAGAACGTGCGAATAGAAGTAAAAATGAAAAAAACCGAAAATCCTAGTGTACACCATAGTACATGAATTTTCGGTTTTTTTACTTTTTACGATTAGTCGCCGTTATTGCGAGCTTCCTCGTAACTATTTTAAGATCTTAGATACAACACCTGCTCCGACAGTATGTCCACCTTCACGAATTGCAAAACGCAATCCTTCGTTCATTGCAATCGGGTGTATCAATTTTACTGTCATGCGAATGTTATCGCCAGGCATTACCATCTCGGTTCCTTCAGGCAATTCGATAGCTCCGGTTACATCCGTGGTACGGAAATAAAATTGCGGACGATAGTTTGAGAAGAACGGTGTATGACGTCCACCTTCTTCCTTGGTCAAAATATAGCATTCGCAAGCGAAGTCCGTATGCGGAGTAATGGTGCCGGGAGCTGCCAATACTTGTCCACGCTCAACTTCTTCTCTCTTGGTTCCACGCAGCAATACACCGATGTTATCGCCGGCTTCGCCTTCATCCAACAACTTCCGGAACATTTCAATTCCTGTACAAGTGGTCTTCTGAGTCGGCTTAATACCTACGATCTCGATATCATCTCCTACGTGCAATACACCTCTCTCTACACGACCGGTTACTACTGTACCACGGCCAGAAATTGAGAATACATCCTCAATCGGCATCAAGAACGGTTGATCCTTCGGACGCTCAGGTTGCGGAATGTAGCTGTCTACTGCCTTCATCAACTCTACAATTGAATCGTGACCAATCTTCGGATCGCCATCTTCCAAAGCTACCAAAGCTGAACCTCTGATTACAGGGATCTCATCTCCAGGGAAATCATATGATTTCAACAAGTCGCGGATCTCCATCTCTACCAAATCCAACAACTCCGGATCATCTACTTGGTCTACTTTGTTCATATAGACAACCAAAGCCGGTACACCTA
>CALXVX010000098.1 GCA_944392215.1 uncultured Alphaproteobacteria bacterium
AAGTGGTATTACCTGTTCCGAACTACGTTCGCCCTGCCCAAAGGCTTCGCAAGCCTAACGGCTGGGCAGGTATGTCTACATCTACCTGCTTACGCAGGTAGTGTTACGTTCGAATCATAAAAAAAACCACCGATTAATTCGGTGGTTTTTTTTGGGTAATAGAACTATTTTATCTTGCTCTTCAAATTTGCAATCAAGGCATCTACTCCGCCGGGATTGTTTTTGATAAATGCGGTATATTCGTTGCGGGCGGTGATGGCAAGGCTTACATTCTCAATAATGATATCAACAATTTTATATTGTCCGCCTTTTTCACGCACACGCCATACGACTTTGGCCGGCTCTCCTTGGTCCATCGGCACAACAGAGTTTACAAAAACCTGTCCGGCAGAATTTGACGGGGATGTTCCCTTGAAAATAAACTCTCTGCCCTTAAATTCGTCAAAACGCTTAGACCAGGTGCTGATGTTGAGCTGGCGGTAAACCTTGATGAACTCTTCCCTTTGTGCCGGAGTGGCTGTACGCCAGTTGCGCCCCAAAACAAACTGGCCGATAAAATCCAAATCCAAAGCCTTGTTAAAAAGCTTTGCAAAGCGGGCATCTTTTTCGGCCTGCGGAATATTGGCATTGATAATCTGCTCTATTCCCTCTGTCGTTACTTCTTTTACAAAAGTCTCCGCCTTGGCGGCATCAATCTCGGCATTAGCACTGCCTGCAAACAAGAGCAAGACACCCAAAAGACTGCCGGCAAAAAGTTTTTTCATATAAAGTCTCCTTAGTTATTGGTCCATTTCATCAAAGGCTTCGCCTTCTTCCTCAAAGCCGAAATCAAAGTCATATGCGGCTGTTTCTTCCGACTTATCGCGATAGCATCTCAGCTTGCTCTGGTTTTGCAAGTATGCCGAGCGCAATGTTGTATAATAATCAACAGAGTTACGCTCCAAATCATCCAACAGATCCAAAGCTTGTTCACGCGCGGTGATGCCATAGACAGCGGCCAAGCCCCAAGAGGCTTTATCGTGAACATTAGCATCATTATAAGTACCCCAATATACAGGGTCAAACACAAACTCCAGGGCCAAACCGGTGGCGGCACGCGGGGTGCTCGGACCAATCAACGGCAAGACAAGGTATGGGCCCTGAGGAATACACCATTTGGCAAAAGTTTCATTAAACGTGGCTTCCCGCTTGGGCAATCCCCAGCCCTCCGCCACATCAAACATACCGGCCAAACCCAGGGTAGTGTTCAAGACAAATCTACCTAAACTTTTGGTCATGGCGACAGGCTCTCCTTGCAAGAGCAGATTGCCGGCAGATACCGGTTCTTGCAAGTTGGAAAGGACGGAACTAACTCTCTCTCTTACAGAAGGTGTCGTGATGGCTCGATACCCTTTGGCCACCGGCTTAATCACGTATTTATCTGCCTGATAGTTAAACTCAAAAATCGGACGGTTGATACTCTCGAAAGGATCTTCTGCCGAATCTGTATGCTGCCCGGTTGAGGCACAAGCGGCAAGCAACGCCACCCCCGAAACGGCAATCATCTTCTTGATGGATAGTTTTAGCACGGCCACCTCTTTTTGTTGTTGTTAAATTGAGCTTAATATATCATCAAATTAACAGAAATCAATATTTTTCACTCACATTCTTGATATCTAAGGCGGTTTGTTACAATGCCGAAATCTTTTGTGTTTTGCATAAAGGGAGAATCTGAAATATTATGCCTCCCAGTTGAAACTTTTATATGAGGAATATTCACAATGACTAGCAAACCTTCTAAACCTATTATGCTCTTTGACTGCAAAACCTCTCAAAGCGTTATCGGTAAAGATAAAATTATGAACGCTCTTGAAAAGATTCTTGACCACGGCGCTTATTGCCAGGGTCCTGAGACAAGAGAGTTGGATGAGAAATTAGCCAACTACTCCGGCACAAAATTCTGCGCTACCTGCGGATCCGGTACTGATGCCTTGACCCTTGCCTTGATGGCTTGGGGCGTTAAGCCAGGTGATGCCGTTTTTGTTTCTTCTTTCACCTTCGTATCTTCTGCCGAGGCTCCTGTTTTGTTGGGCGCAACCCCTGTCTTTGTTGATTCTGATCCTAATACCTACACTATGGATCCTAAAGATTTGCAACGCGCTATTAACGAGGTTAAAAAGGAAGGCAAGCTCAATCTTAAAGCCGTTATTCCGGTCGATATTTTCGGCTCTCCCTGCAACTATGATGAAATTCTCAAGATCGCTCATGACAATGGCATGAAGGTTTTGGCAGACTCTTGCCAATCTTATGGCTCTGTTTACAAAGGCAAAAAAGCAGGATCTTTTGCTGATATGTCCGCAACCTCTTTCTACCCGACCAAACCTCTGGGATGCTATGGCGACGGCGGTGCCGTGTTCACAAACTCCAGTGAAGAAAACGAGCTGGTTAAATCTTGCCGCGTTCACGGTATGAGCCCCGAAGATCACTACGACAATGTTCGTTTGGGCTTGACTGGCCGTATGAACAGTTTCCAAGGTGCTGTCTTGTTGCAGAAGTTGACTGTTTTTGACCAGGAATTGAAAGATCGTTTCCGCGTTGCCAAACGCTATGATAATGAACTCGACAGCTATTTCGGCAAACAACAGATTTTGGATAACTGCCAGTCTGCTTATGCACTCTATACCATTAATTGTGCAGATCGCGACGAACTCATGAGCTACCTCAAGGAAAACGGTATTCCTTGCGGCGTATACTATCCGCGTCCGGTCAACACCCAGACTGCTTATGCTAAGTGGAATACTCGTCCGCTGCCGGTTTGTGAGAATCTATCCAAGACAGCCCTCTCTATCCCGATGACTCCTTATCTTGACAACGAAGATTTGGACTATATCATTCGGGTTATGAATGAATTTGCTGCAAAGAAGAAAGTTAAAGCAGCTTAGTCAGCAGGCGAATAAGACGATTAAAGCCCGAGAAATTTTCTCGGGCTTTGTTGTTTTTATTAATATGTTTTAAACCTATCTCTTCTAATGTTGTTGGGAAGAGTGTTTTTCCATAAAAAAGGAGGAAATATGAAATTTGTCAGCTTGCTTGTTATTTTAGCCGCATTGGGATATGGATGTTTCTATTTGTATCAGAATCATTATTTTGATAGTTTTTTAAGCAGCGTCGATAACACCGTTGAAAGGACTTCTGATTTTGCTACCGACAAGGCTGTAAAAGAGGCTAATTATTGATAATGTCTGTTTAAAATATCGGAGTTTAAAATATTTTTTTAAATATTTTCATTTTTAACTGGACAGATAAAAATTTATGCATTATAAAGCTTCTCGTTATCGGTTGCTCGGGTAGCTCAGTCGGTAGAGCAGAGGACTGAAAATCCTCGTGTCGGCGGTTCGATCCCGTCCCCGAGCACCACTTATAAATACCGCTGTGAAAGGCGGTTTTTTTGTGCTCTCGCCAATCGAACTTCGTTTCTTCAAAACTCGTTCTCTTGGGGACGGGCCTCGCTTTGGCATCTTCCTTTCGCTTCGGTTATTGCCATTTCCCTCGCTCAAGGAGATGACAAAGATGTTGCAGACAAAAACAACAAGCTCTTGTTGTTTTTGCTTAGCCATCCCTACTCGCACCACTTATAAATACCGCCGCTATTTTTTTGCTTCGGGTGCAATTCAAAAATTATTTGCAAAATTTCTAATATTTTTTCAAGGCTTAAACGTTTTATTAAACTTTTACGGGTATACAATTCTTGATTTTGTTATTTTACGGAGATTGTACCATGGTTAAATTTAATGATAATGCTATTCGCGAAGCTGCTTACTATATTTGGCAAAACAACGGTTGCCCGGCTAACACCAGTTTGCAAGATTGGAACGCCGCCATCAACCAACTCAATGCTATGTCTGCTTTGAAAAATGCCAGCAAGAAGTTGGCTACCGCTAAAACCGTTGCCACAAAAAAAACTGCTTCTAAAGCTGCCAGCTTGAAATCTTCAAGCTTCAAAGTTGCTGTTTTGAAACCGTCTTCTTTGAAAAACAGCTCTGCTAAAAAAGCTTCCAGCAGCAAAAAGTTGACCAAAAAATCTAAATAGGTTTTGTCTTTGATTTTTATACACCCTCTCTTGCCGGAGGGTGTTTTTTTATGCCTTAAAAGCAAAATTCTTGAATAAAATATAGGTTACACACATATAACACAATATTGCAACCAATTGCCCAAAATATGCATTCCAATTTAAATATCCGACAAAGAGTTCCAACATCATCGCATTTACACAATAGCTCACGCCCCAAGAGGCGACACATTTGGCATATTCAGAACCCCAGCCGCCCTTTGAATGAAAAACAAATATTTTCATCAGTGAAAAAGAAATAAATGAGGATAATACCCAAGATAAACTTAGGCTCAGCTGATAGCGCCCCTCTCCCAACAAAAATAAAGCTACCACAAATATCAGATATGCAACAACCGTATTGAAGCCCCCAACCAAAAGGAATCTTAATTTCTCCGGTTGGCGCAACCAAAAATTCCAAAATTTATAAAACAACTTGGTCAGCATTTTGCCGCCTCGTGCACCTTAAGTCTTGAGGTCCACCAGAGTTTGCAGCATCTCATTGGCGGCCGTAAAGCTCTGGGTGTTCAGACTATAGGCACGCTGCACAATAATCATGTTGGAAAATTCTTCCTCTACATCAACGGCAGATTGTTCCAACGCCTGCGGGACCAAAATGCTGGCGTCACTAACATAAGCCGTATTTCCGGTCTCCGCATTGGCCTCAAACAAAGTTCCGTTTATCGGTGTCAAGTTCTCCGGCGCCGTAAATGACGTCAAAGCCAGCTTGCCGCAATTATATGTATCACCGTTGCTGTAATAAGCTTTTACCACTCCGTCTTTATCAATATAACATTTCTGGAATTGCCCTGAGGGCGCGCCATCTTGTTTGATATAGGTGGTGCCCTGCCCACCGGCTAATTGTGTCATATTTGAGATATCCAGGTGGATATTGTTGGTGTCGCCGTCATCCCAGTTGATGGCAACGTCCAAAACCTTGGGAGTTTCCAAATCGCCTTTATTACTGAAGACAACCTCTGTTGCCTCACTGGTGGCAGTGCCGCCGTTGACACTAAAGGAAAGCTCCCAGGTGTTGGCTTTGCCCTCGACTTTTTTCATAATCATATTCAGGGTCTCGCCATCATGCGTGGGCGCATATATTGTCATGGAATAACTACTGCTATCTACCCCGGTGGCCGGGACATTAGCCGTGATGGTCAACTCTGTAGTCGGCATCGGCGGAATCTTTTCGGGATACTCTATAATAATGTCTTCTGCTCCCACACCATAGACATCTTTGCCTTCAATAGATGGAAAACCTTGCACTTTTAGCCCGTTGCCGTTGACCAGATAGGTCACACCATTTTCGGTTTGGACGGCAAAATCCCCCGCACGAGAATAATACAAATTGTTGTAAGCATCCTTGAGGGTAAAAAATGCATTGTCATTACCCGAAATTGCCACATCAAAATTGTTGCCGGTGCTGACAACCACACCACTGTCTAAAACATTGGTGCGGTCGTAATAGCCAACGCCTTGAATATCTACTCTGGAAGATGTCAGCCCCGTGTTGGTTGATTTTACAACCGGATTGGAGCCCAGCAGAGAATAAAACATAGTCTCGTTTGACTTATAGCCAACCGTGTTCATGTTGGCAATGTTGGTCGCTACCTGCTCCAATGCGTGACTTTGGGCTTCCATCCCTGTGGTTGAAGGCATAAATAAACTCAGTGCCATGGCACACCTCTTCATTCATTTAAATTAACTCATGAATTTACATGCAAATTTTATGCCAATTTTAACGTTTTATTTAAAATTTAGAATAACTTAAGAATACTTTGGCTTGCCTGGGAGGCTAGAGAGAGTGAGTTAATGGCTAATTGTTGGCGGGTTTGCAAAGCCAGCATATTGGCACTCTCCTCATTCATATCCGCCAGGGTTAATTTATCCGCCCCCTCGGTCAAGACATTGATCAAACTCTCAGTGAAGTCTTGTCTGGTGGCGATGATGTTATAGTTATTGCCAAGCTCTGAAGAAAAATTGCGAATGGTATTTATGGCCGACGTCAACTCTTCTATAGATTTATTTATATCCCCTTTGGTCTGCCAATCAAAAATCGTAAAACCAAGCGCCTGAGCGCTCATATCCTTACCTTGCACAGTTAACGCCGAGCTATTCTCCTCATTGAATTTCACACTCAACTTATCCGCCTGTAACAGATTTATGCCTTTATAACTCGCATCTTTAATTAACGAATCATACTGATTAAGAATGCTGATATATTCAGAGGGTGTTGTCTTTGTCTCTGTGTCGTCCTCTTTCATATTTTGCATATAAGCTTCAAAATCCACAAAAATATCTACAAACTTCTGTGGCATTTGAGCCTTTTTAGAATTGTCAATAGAAAACACACCACTTTTATCTCCATCAATACCATTTGCCGGAGAATCACCATAAGCTACAGCATATTGATTAATACCCGTTGTTGCTTTGTATTCCCCAGAAACAGTGGCAATTGTTGCTCCATTTACCATTGATATGTATGAATATTGATTTGCATTAGCATCTGAATAAAAAATTTTTGAGGCGGTTGAATTTACTACAGTGTTTTGTGAATATAAATTTATTTTACTATATACAAAGCCCATGACGTTGCTCTGATTATTTATTTCCGCATTAATTTGTGCTTCGTCATACAAATTAATCGTTGCCGCTGAACTTGTATAACCTCCCGAAGAAATGTTCAAAGCAGCATTGTTATATAAATTTATAACCCCTCCCATTATAGCATGCCCATTTAAAGAAAGCGTTTGAATATTAATAACAGAATCTGTCCGAGCAGATACCATCTCTTTTGAAAAAGCTCTGCCATCAAACCCTTTTGTCCTTATGTTTACAATTGTTCCTTCATCAAGCTCTGTCGTACCATCACAAAATGCAAAATTATAGTTGTTGTTTCCTATGGTGTCTGTTACGCTTCCTTTATCAAAAACATTCACAAAACCAGAAAGCCTCTTTTCTCCACCTTGAATAGCCGAAAAATAATGTGCTGCAGAATTATCTGGAGAATCTATCGTAAAGGAAACATTTAAATCTTGCAAAATTAAATCTTTCTTACCAGAGGCCAAAATGACACTTTGAGCAGCCTTTACATTTGAAGAATAATCTATATCCAGATTAGAAATCAATGTTCCATCTTGAACTTTAATGGCTGATGCCACTACGCCATCGAAGCTGAAAGAAAGCTTGGTTTGGGGTTTGGTGCTATCTAAATAACTAATCCCTACCAAAGATTGGCCAGCTTTAAGTTCAATGCTTTGATTCTTGGACATTACAATATCTTTTTCCAAGACAATCAAACCTTGTTTTCCACTGTTAATGGCTTCTAAAAGTTCCGTTTCACTGCTTACTCTGGCTGTGATTTCTTCATCGTTTGTCGTTTCCAATGCTTGGGTAGCAACTGCTTTAGCCTGCTCCAAAAACTCGGTGGCACTTTCTAAGGCTGAAGTGGCAGCCTTAATGGTACTCACCGCTTGCCCCATGGAATCAAGCAAAGCATTCAAATCATCCGCTCGGTTATTTAAAGATAAAGCAGTGTAATAAGAACTTGGATTGTCTATGGCCGAATTGACCTTCTTGCCGGTTGAAAGTTTGTTTTGGGCAGAATCAACCTGCTTGCTGATATTCTGCAAGCTGAGCAAGTTTGAGCGCATACTCGCCGTTAGGCTGATCTTTCCCATCATACCCCTCTCTTTTATACTTACTGTATATTATCCATCTTACCATAGGGCAACAAGGGTGAAAAGTTTTTTCCACAAAAACACTCCTCAATTTTGGGTTATATACTTTTCTTCTAGCTACAAAAAAAGCCCCTCAAATGAGGGACTTTAAATACTTTTTATTTTGCTTTGCGTTTATCAACCAGCATTAAATCCGGCTTACCTTGCTCGGCCGGAATCGGAGCGCCTAAGCGCATACAATGCCCATCAACATAAGCACCGGGCTCAATGGCTATGGTATTGTGGGTGGCATCACCTATCAGCTTGGCAGACTTGGCAATAAATAAGTTGTCCGCCGAGGCCTTGCCATTTAAAACTCCATAAAGCTGGATATTGTTGGCGGTGACAGAACCGACAACCACTCCCTTTACACCGATTACCAACTCCTCACAGCTGATATCGCCTTCTATTTGGCCATCTATATGGACAATTCCCTCGCTGATGATATCACCTTTCAATCTGGCATTCTCGCTTATGATACTTGGAACCGGCGCACCAGTTGAGCTACGACTCAACCGACGAGCTAACTTTAAATAAAGCAACTTTTTTAATTTCTTCATCATAAAACCTCTTTGCTATATTTTTGCCTGCATAAACGGCATCGGATCTACCGGACGCCCTTGATACAAAACCTCATAGTGAAGATGCGGCCCAGTGGAACGTCCTGTGTTGCCAACTTCTCCTATTGTATCATTTATTTTTAAATAATCACCCTTTTTTACATATATCTTGTGCATATGAGCATAACGCGTCTTGAAACCATTGCCATGGTCCACAATTACATTATTGCCATAGCCTTTATTTGAATATTCAACTTTAGTCACTCTGCCCTTAGCTTTAATCTGAATCTTGTTGCCGGTGCGGCTGGCCAAGTCTATCCCCTTGTGGCCGGCTTTTTTCTTATTAAACGGGTCGTTGCGTGTTCCAAAACGAGAGGTCACCCAATAGCTCCAAACCGGTTTGCCCAGCGGCACGGTTTGCACAACCTCTCGGTAATATTCCAAGTCATCCGCCGCTTTGTAAATACTTGATATCTTATCATTTATCTTCTTATCGCCAAGTTTGGAAACCGATTCCGGAATAAACGGACCGCCGGAAGACTCCCTCTTTTTGCTGCCGGCTAACGGATTGTAGTATAGCCCTTGGCGTTTGAGCGAGACATTTATGCTTGAAAAGGCGCTTTTTATCTTCTTTACCTCTTTTAGAGCCAGAGCCTCTACCCGGCTGAAAACCTCCATCTCGGCTTCTTTTATCTCTTTGACCGCATCTTCCAGCTCGGCGAGCTGTTCCCTTAGAGCATCTCGCTCAGAGACGGCGATATCCCTTTGCAAAAGAGCCTCATTGATGCTCATCTTCTCGTTGATTTTTTTATCATCAGCCCAGTCTTTATCTGCCGTGATTTGCTTGATCTTATCTTCAACCACCATTGCCTGGCGTTTGTATTTGTCTAGGTTCTTTTTGTTTTTGGAACCGCTCTTTTCTATTGAACTTAAGACTTCATCTATGTTTTTTTGAATGGCCACAAAATCGCTCATCAGATCAACATAGGCATCCCGCGTTTCAACAAGCTCTTGGTCTTTGTGGGTGATAATCTTGCCGGATTTGCTGTACATATGGTATGAGTAAAAACTCCATGCTCCAATCAAGCATAGAATTGTTAGCATAATGACCTGTAAGCGAGATGAAATTGTAAAAACTTTGGCGCGGCCGGCACTTCTGAAGATTATCTCTTTCTCAGAAAAAAACGGCTTCTTTTCCGTATATTGCGGAGAATAGGCCTCGGTCTCGCCTAAATGATTTTTGCCTTTCATTTATTGCCTTAAGCTGTTAAAACACACACAAACGCCTCCCAAAAAACAATCTTACAGGCGCTTGCTCTCTACCTATAACAAAAAAAACAAAAAAAATACAGCTTTTTTTTAAAATACGCCCCCAAGCCCCATTTTGCTTCTGTCTTAAAGTTTTTATATTGCGGTGGTTTTGCCCTTTTTATCCGCCTCTGCTTGGTGTGGATAAAATTACTCAATATCCTCATCTAGTAGAATAAACTCATCCGAGCCGGCCAGATTCAACACGACTCTGGCTCTTTCATCCAACAAATCTAAGTCTAAACTGCTGTTTGAAAGGTGTTTGACCTTCTCTTCAAGGTGAGTCTTTTGGCTTTCATACTCGGCAGCTATCTTCTTGGCCTCGCTGATTTCTTGTCTGAGATACAGATATTTTAATAAACCTCGCTCCCCGTTTATGGCGTGGAAAGCAAAATAAACTATCAGAAACGCTCCTATCAGCCAAAAACCGGAATTCTTTATCCGATTTTGTATCTCCCACAACAGTCCCATTATTATTCTTCCTTAAATCTCGGACAGCGTGCCCCATAAAAAGACTCGCAAAATTATTTTCCCTAATTTCTTTTTAGTGAAACAGATTTAAGTTAATAATTGTTTAGCACAGCAGAAAATTTATCTAGTAAGATGCACAATCATTGCCGCGCCATTTCCAGCCGACAACACGCCCTCCCTGCAAGTAAAAAGCTGTTTGGCACACATATTCAACCGTATAACCAAAGGCTCCGCCATAGGGTGAAAAATTATAGTTATCCAAAAACGGCGCATATAAATCTCCCTCGTTTGACAAAGCGCCTTGGTTGTATAAATAAAATTCAGAGGGAACATATACATCGTTTGCCTTTGTGTAGGCAATGATCTCATCCCCGTTTGGGAGCATCTTAATCGCACTCGGAGAACCCATTTGTTGAATTAGAGCCTCTTTGCTCTTACCTATCAGCGAATTTAGCTCAGAATCGTATTTGGCCATGGTGGCACACGCTCCCAACAGCAGTCCAAATGCCAAAATCAGGCTTGTTTTGTTCATCAAAATACCCTTTCTTTTGAGTTGTACACCCAAAAGAAATTAATACCTCAATTTCAATTTTCAACTTAGTGATAGCTTCTGACTAAAGAGCTCAAAATTCCCTGAACTTTCACCCTTGAGGCCGGCAAACGTCTGACCTCGTAGGAATCATTTTTGGGAATCAGCAAAACTTCCGGCCCTTCTTTTTTGATCTGTTTTAAGGTCGCCTCGCAATTGTCTACCAAGGCAACGACAATATCACCGTTTTGGGCTGTGTCCGCTTTTTTGATGATGACGGTGTCCCCGTTCAAAATCCCGATGCCTTCCATGGAATCCCCCTCGACTTTGAGGGCATAGTACTGCCCGCCCCTGACCATCTCATAGGGAACAGAAAACTTATCATTTTCGTTGGCAATGGCCTCTATCGGCGTGCCGGCGGCAATATAGCCATACAAGGGAATCTCAACCATGGCGTTGAGCAGAGCATCTTCTTTCTTTTTTTCTTCAGCAATCACTGCCGAAGGTTTCAATTTGGGAAGCCTTACGACCTCCAAAGCTCTGGCCTTATGAGGAAGCTTGCGCAAAAAATTGCGCTCAACCAATGCCTCAATCAATGCATAAATACCGGATTTTGACTTCAGGCCTACCGCGTCTTTCATCTCATCAAACGACGGACAGCACCCCGTTTCTTTAGTCGTTTTATTGATAAACATCAGAAGTTTGTATTGTTTGGGGGTGAGCATCAGTCCTTGTCCTTTCAAAGCAAGCTAACGGTTGCAGCCTTATTTTTGTTCTACTTTAGTTCTTTTTTGGTGTCAACCGTTTTTTTGTAAAATTATTTATTGAAATAAAAGCAACCTTTGTTTATAGTTTGTGGTAACTGTGTTTAATAAAAAATTTTAGGAAGTAATCATGACAATAGAAACCAATATCCACAGAGAATCCAGATTGGCAAAGCTTAGAACTTTGCAGGAACAGGGATATAACCCCTACCCCTATCGCTTTAGACCAGATGCCTTTGCCGCCGACTTGCAGGAAAAATATAAGGACCTTGAGCCCGGTGTTGATACCCAAGATTATGTTACCATTGCCGGCCGCGCTATGGCCGTGCGCAATAATGGTATGTTTATTGATGTTAAGGACATGAGCGGCAAAATTCAGGCCTTTTGCCATAAAAATCATTTGTCTGAGGATGGGCTTGAAAGACTGAAGTCTTTGGATGTCGGTGATATTGTCGGAATCTATGGCTATGTTCGCAGAACCCCGCGCGGGGAGCTCTCTATTGCCGCCGAAAAATTCGATATCATCGCCAAATCTCTTCAGCCCCTGCCGGAAAAATTCCATGGTCTGACCGATATTGAAGCCAGATATCGTCAACGCTATGTGGACTTTATCATGAATGATGACAGCCGCGAAACCTTTAAAAAGCGTTGCCAAATTACTTCCGCTATCCGCCGTTGGTTTGAGGAGCATAACTTTTTGGAAGTCGAAACCCCTATCCTTCATACCATCATGGGCGGGGCCAATGCCAAGCCCTTCATTACTCACCACAATACCTTGGATATGGACTTGTACCTGCGCGTGGCTCCGGAGCTTTTCTTGAAGCGCTTGGTTGTCGGCGGGTTCGACCGTGTGTTTGAAATCGGGCGTAACTTCCGCAACGAGGGAATTGATAAGAATCATAATCCGGAGTTTACCGCTCTTGAGGCTTATCAGGCTTATGCCGACTATAATGATATGGCAGACCTCTTTGCCAATATGATCCCCTATGTGGCCGAAAAAGTTTTAGGAACAAAGGTTATTAAATGCGGCGAAGAAGATGTCGACCTCTCTAAGGGATTTGCCCGCAAATCTATTATTGACCTCTGCAAGGAATATGCCGGAATAGATCTCTTGGCAGCTCAAACCGTGGATGAGGCAAAGGCTATGGCCAAGTCCGCCGGTGTTGATGCCGATGACTGTTCTTGATGGGGGAAAGTCGTCCAGGCCGTGTTTGATGAAAGGGTTGAAGCTCACCTTATCCAACCAACTTTGGTCATGGATATGCCCAGAGATATTTCTCCGCTGGCAAAAACTCATCGATCCAACCCCAGATTGGTTGAGCATTTTGATGCCTATATCGGCGGTATGGAAATCGGTTGTGCATATTCCGAACTTTCTAACCCGCTTGAGCAAGAGGAGCGTTTTGAGGCCCAAGTAGCCGAGCGCGAGGCCGGAGATGATGAAGCGCAAATGCTTGATGAGGACTTTGTAGTCGCTCTGGAAAATGGCCTGCCTCCAACCGGCGGTATGGGCATGGGTATCGACCGTTTGGCTATTTTGCTCACCGGAGCCGCAACCATTCGTGATGTTATTGCCTTTCCGACACTGCGCAAAAAGGACTAATCAGTGACTGACATATCCGGGCGCCAAAAACTTATCCGCTTGGTTCGCAAAATCTTTTGCGGAGCCGTGGTTTGTTTGGGCGCCTACTATGTCTACCTCGGTTTGGACCTTCTGCCGCCTGAACCATCGCTGGAAGCTGACAATACTAATATTGAGATTGTCTTTGAGGAAGTGCCCGAGGATGATGCCGAAACCAGGCAACTGAGGCTTTCTTTTGAGGAATATTGCAAACGCAACCCTATCAGCACTTGTTGGGATAATCGGCAAACTACCGATTTTTTGTATGATGACGATAATGAGCAAATCGCTGTCATCAAGTCTGAAGAATTTTCTCCGGAACTTTTGGAAAAAGCCATGCAGGCCTCACCTAAGGAAATAAACCGCGTGGCCGAAATGTTGGAAGACAAAAAAGACTTGCAGGTTGATGAGAAGACAAAAGAACTTATCTCCGCCTTGCAGGACCTAAACCAAAATATCTTGGACCAGTTGTATGAGGAAGAACTGCCTGAAGATGTCTTGGAAGCGCGCCCGATTTCTAATCCAAAACTCATCGGCAAAAGCATTATACCCGCCCATAAGCCCCCTTATTTTGGCGAAAACCCCGTGATTGCCGTGGTGATTGATGATATGGGAATCAGCGCCAAAAGAACAGCCGATATTGCCTCGCTTAAAGCGCCTCTCACAGTATCTTTTCTCACCTATGGGCGCAATTTGGATAAGCAAATCGAGAACTCTCGACTTTCAGGCCAAGAAATTATGATTCACGTGCCGATGGAAGCACACAGCGTAGTTGATGAAGCCCCCGATGTTCTAACTACGCAAATGAGCCAACAAGAAATTCAGCAAAACTTACTTGCCATGCTTGGCAAATTTCACGATGCTAAAGGGATTAACAATCACATGGGCAGCAAGCTGACCGAAGATATGAAGCGGATGTCGGCGGTTATGGATGTTTTGAAAGAAAAAGGGCTTTTCTTTTTAGATTCAAAAACTTCTGCCAAATCAAAGGCTGAAGAGGCAGCCGAAAAGGCCGGTATCGCCTATGCCCACCGCCATGTCTTTATTGATAACAACAACGATAAAGCTTATATTTTGGGCCAATTGGCAAAGGCCGAAAATGTTGCCCGCAAAAACGGATATGCCATTGCCATCGGGCATCCCAAGACACAAACTTTTGCCGCCCTCAAAGACTGGCTTCCGTCTTTGGCAGAAAAAGGTATTGTCTTAATGCCGCTTAGCAAAATCGTTGCAATTTTAAACCCCGGAAAATAAAAGTCAGAAAAAATCTGATTTTAGAAAAAAATATCTTGACCTTAATGATTTTTCCATTTATATATGCCCTAGTTCTAGGTAATGGTCCCATCGTCTAATGGTTAGGACATCACCCTTTCACGGTGGTAATATGGGTTCGAATCCCGTTGGGATCACCAATACAAAAAAGGCCTCCTTTGTGGAGGTCTTTTTTGTATTGATAATAATCCCAACAGGGATTTGAAGCCATAGCAGTGGGTTCGACTACAAGGCAAAGGCAGACTTTGAGTATGCCGGTCGGCAATTTGCCGATTGCCGCAGTGAACGAAGCGAACACGTTAGTGTGATGCGGAGTAATCCCGCCGGGATCACCAATTCAAACGGCAGTCATGAAAATGGCTGCTTTTTCTTTTATTTCCAAGGTACTAACAATTTTGAGTGTTGTTTTTTCAAAAACGGCTGTTTTTATAAAATGTTCGAAAGGATTTAACTTCATTTAAATATATTCTCAAATATCCTTCTGATAAGGAGAACATTTATGAAAAAATTGATAATATGGGATTTTGATGGTGTAATTGCAGATACAGAGCACATAGCAACCGATAAATACGTAGAACTTGCTAAAAAGTATAATATTAGTTTAACGAGAAATGATGTTATCAAATATATTGTAGGTAAAGGACAACACAAACAATTAGAAACTTTAATATCCTTAGGCAAAAAAGTTGATGCTGATATTGTAAAACAAATTAATGATGAAATAAGCGCAACAGTTAATAAAAATATTTCGCTAACCGACAATATAGAAGATATTTTTAGATTAAAGGAATTTAGTCAATGTATTGCTACAGGGAATTCCCTAGATGGAATTAAAGCCAGACTGAAACCGCTTAATTTGGATAGATATTTTAATAAGGAAAATGTTTTTTCCGCAAGTTTTGTTGCTCAGGGGAAACCTGAACCTGATTTATTTTTATATGCTGCCGATAAAATGAAGTACGCTCCAAAGGATTGTATTGTTATTGAAGATTCCATATATGGGATAATGGCTGGCATTAAAGCAAATATGACGGTTATTGCATATCTTGAACATATTTTGTATGATAAAAATGAATATATAAAAGAAATTAACGCCTTAGGAAAAGTATATATATGTAATAACATGATAGAGGTGAAAGATTTACTCTTAACACTTAACAAATAATCCTTTTGTGCCCCTAGGAATTTGAACCAATGGTTCGTCAATTCTGTATCCTCAAAACCTCCTACCCTTTGGGCTAACTCAGTTAGCGCAGGCAAACAACCGTGAATTTAACACCTATAGCTAGCAAAAGGCTTTTTTGCTAGCTATGGGTTCTTGATATCGGAAAGCAAAATTTTTTAGACTTATCCTGTTATAAGTAATTTATAATATTCATTAACCTTTAAACAGGAGAAAAAATCATGGATTTATTTAGAAAATATAGATCACCTTTGGGATATTTTATGGATGATGAGGAAAAGAGGAAGGATAGCTACGGCGTGGACCATAGCGGATTTTCCACCCGAGACGAGCTGGAATATCAAACCGCACGCTCTGAAAGAGAAAACGAGCTTATCCAAAATTATAACAATCAGGGAATAACTA
The DNA here is from genome assembly GCA_944392215.1 of uncultured Alphaproteobacteria bacterium. Taxonomy (GTDB): domain Bacteria; phylum Pseudomonadota; class Alphaproteobacteria; order RF32; family CAG-239; genus CAZU01. The sequence goes on from CALXVX010000098.1 coordinate 15,920, forward strand.
AGGACTACCCTCAGCAAGGGACAAACTTTTGGGGTAATCCCGAAAATAATTACGGATTTGGCAATTCTAACATCAGCGCCAATATTGAGAGTCGCAAACAAAATCAAACATCTTTAACCCCGCAGCAAAACCAAATGCAAAACAGCTTTGTCTTCGGAAATAACAACCAAAATCAGATGATGACTAATAACAATTCGCAGGCAAACCAGACGCCTTCCAATGGTTTGAGCGGAAATAATAACGGCTTAAACAACAATTTTAATAACAACACCAACAATAATCCTTATGCCAAACTAAAACAATGGTTAGGGCAGAGTGAGCAAAATATAAATTCAGCCTTATATCCGAAACCGCTAGGAGATGATGCTAACTCTTACCAACTGGCCCAGAACAATAAGACAAATACAATGACCGATGCAAATAATAATCAAAATAAGCCTG
>CALXVX010000099.1 GCA_944392215.1 uncultured Alphaproteobacteria bacterium
ATGATTTATTTTCTAACGGTACCGGCCTACATTTGGAAAGAAAAGAAGGCTGGGGCAAAAAATCGGTTGAAAACTTGTTTAAGGCCATCAACGCCAAGCGTGTAATTTCACTGCCGCGGTTTATTTACGCTTTGGGGATTCGCCAAGTCGGCGCGGCAACCTCACTGTAGCTGGCAAAAAACTATGGAAGTTTTCAACATTTCATGCAAGACATGATAAACAAAGAAACCGGCAAACTGGTTTCTATTGATGGCGTTGGCGCCTCCATGGCAACAGATATGGTGGAGTTTTTCCAGGAACCGCACAATATAGAAATCATCAACCGCTTGTTAGAGCAAATCACGGTCGAAGACTTTGTTGATACCGCCAACTACGATTCTCCCTTAAGCGGCAAGACTGTTGTTTTTACCGGTACATTAGAGAAGATGACACGCTCTGAGGCCAAAGCCAAGGCTCTTGATGCAGGCGCCAAAGTTGCAGGCTCTGTTTCCAAAAACACGGACTATGTTGTGCAAGGGGCAGATGCCGGCTCCAAAGCCGCCAAAGCCGCCGAGCTCGGCATAACCATTTTAAGTGAAGAAGAATTTTTAGAGTTATTAAAATAGCTTTACCGGCCAGGCAAGCACCGGTCAAGCGACCGGGGCAAAACTTAGCTGTGATTCTCTCAACTCACGAAGTTCGTTTCGCTGATCTTGGGTGCATTAGAACAATTTGAGGATGCTCTGGCTGGCCTGGCTTGCAAGTGAGAGTGAGTTAATCGCTAATTGTTGACGGGTTTGCAAGGCCAGCATATTGGCAGATTCTTCATTCATATCCGCAAGCGTTAATTTATCCGCCCCCTCTGTTAAAACATTTATCAAATTTTCGGTAAAATCCTGCCGAGTGGTGATGATGTTATAATTATTTCCCAATTCAGAAGAATAACTACGAATGCTATTAATAGCCGACGTCAACTCTGCTATTGACCTATTTATATCCTCTTGGCTTTGCCACTCCGTAGTTGCAAGGCCCAGAGCTTTTGCACTCATATCTTTTCCTTGTACAGCAAGCATTGAGGTGTTGTCCTCATTAAACTTCACACTCAGTTTATCTGATTGCAAAAGGTTTATCCCCTTATATGAAGCATCTTTGATCAAAGCATTATACTGATTGAGAATGGAAACATATTGAGAAGAATCATATTTTCCATCTTTTAATTTTCCAGAAACACAATCATTCACATACTTTTTAAACTCTTCTTTAGAAGATGTTTTACCTGTCTCATTCCCAGCCAAATTGGCATCCGTTATAAAAGATGCAATATCGCCATTTATTTTATACTGCGTCATTGTTTCATCATCTTTACCAGCGATCCAAATTTCAGCCCCTGTTACTATTTTAAATGGTCCACTGATGGCGGTATTGTTTTCAGAATATATTTTGACAACAGCCGATGAGTTAATCAATACAGGCACAGGCTGATTAGGGGACATTATGCCAAAATCCGAAGCATAAATATTTACATTACCATTAATTGTTGATCCAAAAAACACGCCGATAGAACCATTTCCAGAAACTCTGATATTTGCAGTTCCATTTATCTTGCAGTTACGAATTGCCTGAACCGACTCTCCCTCCGCAGAAACATTCACCGTTCCCTCAAGAGTCCCTCCCATAAGAGCAAACGAGCTAGAAGCCGTACTCGTATGAGAAATAGAAATATCTTTAAGTACCCCTTTCAATGTAATTGAAGGAGAAAAATCTTTTGTTCCATTAAAGCTAAGAGTAATATCGGCCGATTTTCCGCTTACGGTTTTTCCGGCATCAATCGTCAAAGATTCATCGGTAGCAAATGTTAGAGATTTTGTGATAACTATCTTGTCTATATTGGCATCTGCCAAAGCATTCTTTAGTTCATCAACCGAACTGACCTCCGTATACCCCTCAAAATCAGCAGGATTATCCTGAACTTTTTGTTCTCCTTCCAAAGCCTGGTTAGCCACAGCTTTAGCCTGCTCCAAAAACTCAGTGGCGCTCTCTAAGGCTGAAGTGGCAGCCTTAATGGTGCTCACCGCCTGCCCCATACTATCAAGCAAAGCATTTAAGTCATCGGCTCGGTTATTTAGTGAAAGAGCTGTGTAATAAGAACTTGGATTATCTATGGCGGAATTAACTTTTTTTCCAGTCGAGAGTTTGTTTTGGGTAGCATCAACCTGCCCACTTATATTTTGCAGGCTCAATAAATTCGACCGCATACTCGCAGTTAGGCTGATTGTACTCATCTTACCCCCTCTTGTTATACTTACTGTATACTATTAATATTACCACACAACACCACAATAAAAAAGTCTTTTCCACAATAAACATTTCTCAATTTTCGGTTATATCCTTCTGGCCAAAACACAAAAAGCCCGCCTTTTAGGCGGGCTTTAATCTGCAAATTTTTATTCCTTTGGCTCTATTTCCAAAAAGAAAAACTCATACAACCTGGCCAAGACAATATTGTAGTAAACCACCAAAACAGAAATAGGAATAAGAGCGGCACATACACCACCGCCAACGAATAAGATACCTTTATATACAAAACTCAGACTCAAATCGATAACAATGGCCAGCAACAAAAATTCCCAATAATTCCCCTTGGTTTTGCTCCAGGTAAAACGCAGCGATCCGCTGCGTCCGATGAGTGTGGCAATCCATGCCAACATCGGTCGATAAAAAATCAACGGCGAAAATAAAACAATAACCACATTGATAATTGTGTTCAAATCACCACTTCCGCCTTGTGAGTTCACCTGCAAGAAATGGGAATAATGTGCAACAAACTGAGGCGGCAAATGTGGAATAAATATAATGGCAAACGGCAACAACAAAAAGATTGAAACCACCACCACGGTCAGCACCAAAATTTTGGTCGACGGCACCAAAGAAGATACAAGCGGCCCCAGTTGCAGATAAGGTTTGCGGTTAAAATAATAGCGAAAAAAACCGCTCCACAAAACATACATCACCGCCGCCACCAACCACAGCCACACACTTTTCCATGTATAAAAAACAGCGGCACAAGTCAGATAATTAAGCACCACGAACAATACCGCCATTTTGGGGTTTTGGTTGCAGTAACCAAAACTTTCTTGCAAAATCTTTTTTAGTGGCAATTTCTTGGTTGAAGATACCTCAGACATAACCTTCTCCCCTCCAAACTACTGAACAGAGTTGTCCATCGGGTTAAAGCGCAGACGCAAAACCTTCCACAAATCGTATTTCTCGGCATATTTATCTGCCAAAATCGAATATGGCGCGCAGATATAGACAGCCCTGCGGGCACTATCAGCCACCGAGCGGAAGTGATTATCGGAGTTATAGCGTCCGGTATCCAAAATCTCCACCTTGCGAACAGTTCCGTCTTGGTTCAGTTGCGCCCTGATTTCCACAATCATGTCCTCGATTCCCATCGCGCCGGGATCAAGGTTCCAACACGCACGCAGGCGTCCGGCAATAGCATCAATCTCAGAAATCGAAAGCTCGCTGAAATAAGACCCACCGGTTCCGCCCTCGATTCCCATATTGTTGACATCTGTCCCCTCTTTGATGGTGGCAGTGGTATCCGTGGGTCCCTCGGCTTTTTCCAGGGCATCAACCGAGGCCAACAGGCTCTTCAAGGGGTTAGCCAATTCAGGCTTCTTAGCGTCTTCTTTTTTAGGCTGCGGTTTCTTAGGCTCAGCTTTTTTAGGTTGCGGCTTAGGTTTGGGAGCCTCTTTTTTAGCCTCAACTTTTGGAGCCGGTTTCTTAGGCTGAGGTGCCACCAAATGGTCTCTCTTTGGCGGTTCAGGCTTAGCCGCGGGTGGTTCCGGAGCTTTTTCCTCCTTGGGTTCTACCTTTTTAGGCTCCGGCTCAGAGGCTTCTTCCTTAGGTTCGTCTTTAGTATAATTTTTTTCAATTTTACGTTTGACCTGGCTTGCTGCCTTATCCTCATCACCAAACTTTGCCTTAGGCGGCAAATTGGTCATCTCAGAGATTTTAACATCTTTGAGATCAACAATAATCGGCACTTGACCGATAGTCGGCTTATTCCAAAAAAACAACGGCAAATCCACCATGCAGATGATAAACACCAGCAAGTGGAGAGCAATTGATTTTTTAAGCGCCGTACTCATATCAGAAATTATTTCTTTCTAAAATTTCTCGGTTTAGGTTCGGTTTTAAGCCCGACTTTATCAAAACCGGCCTCTTTTAATATCGCCATCAAGCCGATGACTCTACCATACTCGGCACCTGTATCACCAGATATTGTAACACTGAGCTCGCTGTTGGCCTCACGCATGGCATTGAGTTTTTCAACCACTTTATCTGCCGGAATTTCAGTCTCACCGATATAATAGTAGCCCTCTTTGTCAACACTGATGTTAATAGAGGTCTCCTCGCCCTCCATAGCCTTACCGCCGACTTTGGGCAAATCAAGAGCAATACCCGAGGTCATGAGCGGGGCCGCCACCATAAACACCACCAGCAATACCATCATCACATCCATCAGGTTAGTGATATTAACATCGGCATTGCGGCGATAACGAACAGATTGACGTCTGGTTTCTGGCATCAAAAACATTTTTATTCTCCGGCCATATCGGCTTTGATAGCCGTATCATCAATTTCGCGTGACAAAATGCTTGAAAATTCAGCCATAAAATTCTCCAGTTTTTTGGCATAGCGATCAATATCGGAAGATATTTTATTATAAGCCACAACAGCGGGAATAGCGGCAATCAATCCAAAGGCTGTGGTAAACAAAGCCTCGGCAATACCGGGCGCCATTGCAGCCAAAGAGTTGCTCTGAGTGGTGGCAATAGCATTAAAGCTGTTGATGATTCCCCAAACGGTACCAAACAAACCAACCAATGGCGCCACCGAACCGGTAGAAGCCAAAAAGCCAAGGCGGTTGTCCATGGCATCCAAATCCTTATCCATAGAAACAGTCATAGCCTTTTCAATACGCTGTTGCAAAGACACGCCGCGCAACCCACGATCGGTTTTAGACTTCAGGATATTGGTGCGTTTCCACTCCCGCATGGCGGCAACAAACATCGCTGCCATCGGGTCATTGGGATGATTGCCGATGGAATCATACAAGCGATCAAGTGAGCCGCCGGACCAAAATTTCTCCTCAAATTTCAACGAGCGAGCCTTAAGCTGGCGCAAGGTTCCAAATTTTTCAAAAATAATTGCCCACGACCAAACAGAGGCGGCAATAAGACCAATCATCACCACCTTGGTCATCATGTCAGATGCCCACACCAAATCCCACATAGACATCTGGTTAGCAACTTCGCTTACAACTTGTGTATCCATATTTAATTACCTTTTTTCTAAAGAGATTCCTGCATAATTTTAGCGCAATGTAGCACACAAAGATAAAGATTCAATTAATATATTGTTTTTTAACAGTGAAATCTTTATGTTGCTAAAAAAACTCCGCCTGTTCTCAAAAGAAAAGGCGGAGGAATAAGAAAAAAACAGATTACATGATTTTTGCCGCCAGTTCCTTGGGAATTCGCGTTGGTCTTTTGGTTTTGAGCGAGACATAAACAGCCTTAACATCAACCACCGCCAAAACCTGATCACCTCTGGTGATTTCCTGATGCATGGTGCAAGAGGCTCCCCCCATTTCGGTTACCTTGCAAGAAACAATCAGCTCATCGTCCAAAACAGCCGGTGCCTGATAATCAATTTCGCAATGCCTGACCACAAAACCAAACTTGTCATCATCTTCCAAGGCATCCTGCTGGCGCATGCCCAAAGCTCTGATATACTCGGTTCTGGCTCTCTCGGCAAACTTGAGATAGTTGGCATAATAAACAATACCGCCGGCATCGGTGTCTTCATAATACACACGCACCGGAAACAAAAACTCGTTGTCTTTCAACTCTCCGCTGGCCGGAGAAACAGGTTTTATAATCATTTTATCCTCTTTAGTTATCCAATAAATCTAATTGCGCAGAAACTTTGTCTTTTTTGAGTTTTGGCACGCCCAAATATTGGCAGCCCAAATCAGAAATAACCCTGCCCCTGGGTGTTCTCTGCAAAAAACCGAGTTTGAGCAAAAACGGCTCGATAACCTCTTCAATGGTATCACGCTCCTCAGATAGGGCCGCCGCCAAAGTATCAGCTCCAACCGGCCCGCCGCCGTAGTTTTGGACAATACAGTTCAGATATCTGCGGTCAAACGCATCCAAGCCAAAGTCATCCACATCCAGGCGGCGCAAAGCATTATCAGCGATTTTGTTGTCAATCTCTGCCGCCCCGCAAACCGCACCAAAGTCACGCACACGCCGCAAAAGACGCCCGGCCACGCGCGGTGTTCCTCTTGAGCGTTTGGCAATCTCCAACGCTCCTATATCCGAAAGCGGCATACCAAGCAAATGAGCTCCGCGGATTACAATTTTTTTCAACTCCTCAGGCGAGTAGAAATCAAGCCGCAAAGGAATACCAAACCTCTCCCGCAAGGGGGTAGAAAGCATACCTGAGCGGGTTGTGGCCCCCACCAGAGTAAAAGGCTGCAAATCTATCCTCACCGAGCGCGCCGAAGGCCCCTCACCGATAATCAAATCGAGCTGAAAATCTTCCATTGCCGAATACAACACTTCCTCAATCGCAGGGTTAAGGCGGTGAATTTCATCAATAAAAAGCACATCGTTGCGCTCAAGGTTTGTAAGGATTGCCGCCAAATCGCCCGATTTTGAAATCATCGGCGCCGAAGTTGCGCGGAAATTAACCCCCAATTCCTTGGCAATAATAGAAGCCAAAGTGGTTTTGCCAAGCCCCGGAGGCCCAAACAACAAAACATGGTCCAAAGCCTCTCCCCTCTGTTTGGCGGCTTCAATAAAGACTTTCAGGTTTTCGCAAACACTCCTCTGCCCGACAAAATCAGCCAAACTTTGCGGCCGCAAGTTAACCGGGCTGTTTAAGGTCGCCTCACTTTCGTCTTCAGTTTGTCTTTTGGGACTGACAATACGTTCTTCAATCATCTAAGTTCTAGTCCTTATTTGCAAATTCTTTAAGAGCCAGTTTAATCAAGGTGGCCATATCGGCATCAGGAGCTTTAAGAGCGGCTTGGTTTACGGCTCTATAAGCCTCCAAACGCTGATACCCTAAATTGACCAAAGCCGAGATTGCATCCTCAATTTTGTCCGGATCACCTTGCTGCGCAGCCAGAATATCAGCCACACTGTTGGCATCTTCTTGCGGTGTCATATTCATATCCAAATCCTTTGCCATTTCGCTTGTTGGGATAGTCACTATCTTATCTTTCAGTTCAGTCACAATCCGGGCTGCCAATTTTGGCCCCACACCGCTGGCTCTGGTAAAGGAATTTTTATCCTGAGCGGAAACGGCCTGAGCCAACTGCAACGGCGAAAGCACCGACAAAATTGCCAAACAAACTTTGGCCCCCACACCTTGTACTTTGGTTAGAGTATTAAACCACTCTTTCTCCCAAGCATCATAAAAACCAAAGAGAGAGATACTGTCTTCTCTAACCACGGTTTCAATCAGCAGCGATGCTTCAGCCCCAACCACAAGTTTAGAAAGTGTTTTAGCTGAAGCAAAGACCAAATACCCGACCCCGTTAACATCAATAATGCAGGAATCCTCGCCCAAAGCATCAACCAAACCACGCAATTTTGCAATCATCTATGTAATCCTTATTTTTAATTATGCAATCATCCTAAACAAAAAGCTCTTCTGTTACAAGCGCTTTTTGCACTTAAGAACAAACCCCAAAATTAAGCATGGCAGATAAATCAGCGCATTCGCCTGAAAGAATTATGCGTAATGGCAATTGCCAGAGCATCAGAGGAGTCATTGTTTTTAGGTTTGCACCCGGGCAGCAGGATTTTAACCATGGTTTCAACCTGATTTTTCTCGGCTTTTCCGACCCCGACCACTGCTTTTTTGATTTTATTGGGCTCATATTCGGTCACACTGATATTGTAAAGAGCCGGCACCATCATCACCACTCCGCGCGCCATACCGAGTTTGATGGTAGAAACTGCATTTGTATTCATAAACACTTGTTCAATTGCAGCCTCATCGGGTTTATAAAACTCAATAACATCGCACAAAGCATTTTTTATCTGCGCCAATCTTTCGGCAACAGGGGTCTTGGTCTCGGTGGGAATAAAACCATCTGCCACATAGCGCAAACGATTACTCTCGGCCTCGATAATTCCCCAACCGGTGGAAGACAAACTAGGATCCAATCCCAAAATTCTGACCATAATTTTCCAACCTCAAAAAAATCCGCTGTGTTTTATTATAAACAGACAGCGGATTAATTCATCAAAAATCTGAGATTATTCCTCAGGATTTAATTTTTTCATCACCTCATCGGAAATTTCGGCATTGTGATAAACGTGTTGAACATCGTCATCATCTTCCAAAGCATCAATAAAATCGAGCAGTTTTTGGGCTGTCTCAAGATCATTGATATCTGTTTTAACCACCGGTTTCCAATCCAAACGAGAAGCAGACGGCGTGCCGAAAACTTTTTCCAAAGCATCGGTCACGGCTGACAAATCATCGGGCAAAGTTTCAATATCATGGTGTTCATCATCACTGACAACATCATTGGCACCGGCCTCCAAGGCTGTTTCAAACATCTTGTCGGCATCGGCAGCGCTTAAAGGATATTGGATAAAACCAATACGCTCAAAGTTGAAAGCAACCGAGCCATTCTCACCCATAGAGCCACCACGTTTACCAAAGATGGTGCGAACATTTCCGGCCGTGCGGTTTTTGTTATCAGTCATGGCCTCAACAATAATCGCGACCTTTCCGGGACCAAACCCCTCATAACGGGCAGAAACATAATCCGCACCGCCGGCAGTTTGCGTTGCTTTGGCAATAGCACGCTCAATATTGTCTTTAGGCATACTTTCGGCACGAGCAGCCTGAATAGCCAAACGCAAACGAGGGTTTTTATCGGGTTCGGGCAAACCGCTCTTGGCGGCAATGGTAATATCACGAGCCAACTTAGCAAAAACCTTTGCCTTCTTGGCATCTTGGGCACCTTTACGGTACATAATATTTTTAAACTGGGAGTGTCCAGACATCTATTTACTCCTTGAAAAAAATCTTAACTCGGGGCTGTTATACAACAAGCAATATTTAAGCGCAAGATTTTTTTGCAAAAGAGAAAGCAGATTTAAAATTTATTTATTCAGTCAACACCATATAAGTGATTTTATCATTATCGGCCTGCAAAACACGGAATCCGATATTATTTATGGTAATCAAGCCCGGCTTATTGGGGAAACTGATGTTTTTAAAGACGCCGCCGTCGCCGAAACCTTGATCATAATCCAAATAAGTAAACCAGATTCTGTCGAGTTTGACACCGTCATACTTAACATCAAAGCCTTGCACAGCCTCACTTTGTTCAACCTTAGTATTTTTAATCTCAACCATTTTCAAATCTGCTGGATATGGGAAAAATTCCGTATCCAAAAGCACAAGATAGTCTCCGTCTATCTGACCGATTTTATTATAAAAGCCGCCATTTTCATCAATTAAAGTAGCATAACCATCCATCTCCCCTGGGATCATACGATAAACCTGCCCATCAATAGTTACCTCACCGATAAGCTTATATTTTTTATCCGCCTTCAACACAATCGGCAAAGAAGCACTGTTCAATGCTCCGTTTTTATTAGGTTTCATATACTCCTGAGCATAGTAATTTTTATTATAAACCTTGCTATTAAGGACGGAATAACCGGTATAAACGGTTTGAGCCACATTAGGCTTAAAATTCCGTTCCTCCACACGTTCTGTCCGAAGCAGTGTCGCCTCACCGTCCGTCTCATAAAAAGTAATTTTATGCCCGTTCCACATAGTAAAAATATCATTGCGCTGAGGCAAAATATTATAATCCCCGGCTCTAAAACAGCCTGTCAACAACGCCAAAGACACCAACAGAC